>CAYYXC010000023.1:0-14484 GCA_964475505.1 uncultured Chitinophaga sp. | reverse complement strand
CATCCACCCCCGGTATGCCTCGCTTCATGGAGCGGAACATGCGCGACGTACGGATGTTTTAGTAGAGGGTAGAGAGTAGAGGGTAGAGAGTTGAGAGTGGAGCGCTCAACCCTTGCCTCTCTACACTCTACATTATTCATTCTTTTCGTAATATTGATTAAAACCCCTTTTATCAAACAAGTATTCATCATTTTATTGATCGTCCCGATGCTTACGAGTGCGCAATTGCGCATTCCGGGTATGAAAAATGAATTGGCGACGGCTGTGAAGCAAGTATTGGAGGATTATCCGAATGGATACAAGAATTTGATGGGGGAGCCGGGCGACAGCAGTTTCGCATCAAAGGTGGTTTTGCCTGACGCGCAATCTGTTCAGTTTGTGGAGCATTCCCAGCGCGGTCGTTCAGTGATGAGTTGGCAGGCCACGCTGATCACTACTGAAGATTACGAGGAGGCCAAGAAAAAATTCAAAGCTGCGCATCAGCAACTGCAAGGGTTGTCAGTTCGTATCGGTCCAAGATCATACAAACTGTATGCACCTTATCGCGTGCCGGGTATGGAGGAGAAATTCAGTTCCCTCACTTACGAGCTTCAGCCTTCCAATAGTTACACGGAACCCATCAAAATAGAATTGCAACTGATTTTTCAGATGCCGATGGAATGGACCTTGGGCGTACTCATCTATGACCGAGACAGAAAGGATACAGATCCGGGACGCATACTAAAATCCTTTTGATAGAGCGTACCGCGCTCAACGCTCACCTCTCAACCCTCTACTTTCCTCAGCCCATTTTTTATCCCAGTAGAACGTTCCGAAAGGAATGATCGAAGCGATGAATGCGGTAATTACCCAGCTAAATGGATGCTTGGCTTCTTGTTTTACATCGAGTGCTAATATGCCCATGGCTACAAATAAAAAACCATGTGCGGATCCGACGAGGGTGACAGCCAGTGGAAGATTCGCGAAATATTTCAAGGGCATCGCAATACCCAACAAAGCCAGATAAGAGTATCCTTCCCATTTGGCAACGAGACGAAACCGATGGTAGGATTGTTTCATACTCAGTAGTTGATTACTTGTTCCTCGATGTTGTCCGGAATCGCGCGCCACTCGTATTGCTGATTTCGGAGTTGGGGTTCGAAGCCAGCTTCCCGGATCGCGTCTTGAATGGTTTTGTACGTAAATCGATGGGGTGCACCGGCGGCACTTACAACATTCTCCTCGATCATGATCGATCCGTAATCATTTGCGCCTGCGTGTAGACAGATCGCAGCGGTTTGTCGACCGACGGTTAGCCAGGAGGCCTGTATGTTAATGACATTGGGAAGCATGATCCGGCTGATCGCAATCATTCGAATGTACTCCTCTGTGGTTGTGAGATTTTGTACACCTCGGATCTTGGCGAGCAACGTGTCTACGTCTTGGAAAGTCCATGGAATGAAGGCCAGAAATCCTTTTGCTGTGGTTGGTTTTTTTGCCTGCACGTCGCGGATCTTGATCAGGTGTTCAAATCGTTCTTCGATGGTCTCCACATGACCGAACATCATGGTAGCAGAAGTAGTGATATGCTGGTTGTGTGCTTCGTGCATGACGTCGAGCCACTCCTGTGCACCGCATTTTCCATTGCTGACCAGTCGACGTACGCGGTCCACCAAGATCTCTGCTCCCGCGCCGGGCAATGAATCGAGTCCGGCTTCCTTCAACGCCTTCAATACTTCGTGATGCGTGCTTTTTTCCAATTTGGTGATATGGGCGATTTCGGGCGGACCCAGCGCATGCAGTTTGATGTCCGGGAATTCCTCCTTGATCTGTCGAAACGTATTCACATAATAAGCCAGTCCCAATTCCGGATGATGCCCACCCTGCAACAGCAACTGATCGCCGCCATATCGAAGGGTTTCCCGGATCTTTTCCCGATAGGTTTCCATATCGGTGATATAGGCCTCGGGGTGTCCGGGTATGCGATAGAAATTACAGAATTTACAATTGGCGATGCACACATTGGTTGTGTTCACATTGCGATCGATCTGCCAGGTAACTTTTCCGTGCGGAACCTGGATCTTACGTAGCTCATCGGCCACATGTATCAAGTCGGCCAGGGGCGCGTGGTGATATAGGTGCAGGCCTTCCTCCTGTGTCAAAAACTCAAAACGAGCGGCCTTGGCGTATAGATCTTGGAGATTCATGGCGCAAAGGTAGTTGAGGACTGCTCAACTTTCTTCCCGCCGGGTTGTACATTTATATAATGCGGTTTGTTAGTCTGTTGGTATCAGGGGTAATGTTTGCATCGGTGGTTTGTGCACAACAGCCGGCGTTACAGCCATTGACCCGTATTCCGTTCCTGCAGGTCACGGGCGGGGTGATGATCGTTACCGCACAATTATTGCCATTTCCTGACACCTTACAGTTCATATTTGATACGGGCAGCAGCGGTATTTCTCTTGATTCTTCTACGGCGGCCTATTTGGGACTCAAGCCCGTTTCTTCTTCCTATGCGATCCGCGGGGTGGCCGGTATTCGGAAGGTTCCATTTGTGTATGACAGGTCACTACGTATCGGTACCATACAAGCGGATTCACTGGATTTTCATGTGAACGATTACCGGGTGCTGACTTCTGTTTATGGTGTACGCATCGACGGCATCATTGGATATTCTTTGTTGAGTCGATATGTGATCTCCATCGATAATGAAGAGCATCAGATGGATTGGTTTGCTCCCGGCACTATGGTCTATCCTAAACGCGGCTACCGCATGAAATTGGAGATGGACAAACTACCCAGTCACCCCGTATTCGTACAGGATATCCAGCAGGATCAGCCATCTTTTTTGGTTGATTTGGGGGCTGGATTAAATCTGTTGTTTTCTCGTCGTTATGTCAATGCAAAAGGGTTGTTGGATAGCACCCGAAAGCGATGGATCAAATCGGGCGAGGGGATTGGAGGACGCATAGAAATGGAGTTGACGACCTTGCGTCATCTGCGGATCGGTCCCTATCGTTTCCGAAAAGTCCCTATCAATATTTTCGATGACGATTACAATGTGACCAATTATCCGAACTGGGCCGGATTGATCGGCAACGACCTGCTTCGTCGGTTTCAGGTCATACTCAACTATCCCCAGAAAGAAATGCATCTGTTGCCCAACCGTGCATTGGGAGAGTCCTTTGATTATTCCTATTCCGGATTGGAATTGTATCTGATCTCAAAAAAGATTTTGGTAGGTTATTTGGCTCCGGGCTCACCGGCGGAGTTGGCCGGACTAAAGGTGGGAGACGAGGTGATTGCCGTCAACAAATTTTTTTCAGGTATACTGAATGAATACAAACTGCAGCTCCAGAAGGCCGGTGAACGTGTACGGATCATTTACCGAAGAGAGGAAAAGATTGCAGAACTCGAGTTTCGGGTGCTTCGCATTCGGTAGTTTTGCATTTTATTCCTATGATCTCATTTGAACGTTTTCAATTGGCTAACGGCTTGCGCGTAATCGTGCATCCCGACTTCACCACCCCCAATGCAGTATTGAATGTGATGTATGATGTGGGTGCTCGCGATGAGGATCCTGCTCGCACGGGTTTTGCGCATCTGTTTGAGCATTTAATGTTTGGTGGCTCTATCAACATCCCAGACTACGACGAGCCTTTGCAGCGCGCCGGTGGCGAAAACAATGCGTACACCACCAATGACCTCACCAATTATTATATACAACTGCCTGCGGTGAACTTGGAAACGGCTTTTTGGCTCGAGAGTGATCGGATGCTCTCTTTGGCCTTCAGTGAGAAAAGCCTGGAGGTGCAGCGTAAGGTTGTTTGTGAGGAGTTTAAAGAGCATTATATCAATAAGCCTTACGGGGATGTTTGGCATAAGATGCGCACACTTGCTTTTACAACGCATCCGTATCGCTGGATGACCATTGGAAAGGAATTGAAGCACATTGAAGAGGCGACACTGAAAGATGTGAAGGCCTTTTTTCAGAAACATTATTGTCCCGTCAATGCTGTACTGGTTGTGGCGGGTCCGGTGCAACCTGCTGAGGTCCGCACTTTAGCCGAAAAATGGTTTGGTGATATTCCTTCCGGCATCAAATACGATCGGCAATTACCGGTCGAGCCCGTGCAAACCGATGCCCGATTCTTGTTGGTCGAAGCCGATGTGCCGCTGGATGCACTTTATATGTGTTGGCATATGCCGGCGCGTCTGGAAGCCGGATACCAAGCGGTTGATATGTTGACCGACATATTGGGAAGTGGCGCTTCTTCCCGTTTGCATCAGTCCCTGGTAAAAGAGCAAAAATTATTCAGCAATATCGAGTGCTATCATTTCGGTTCACACGACCGCGGATTGCTTACCATAGAGGGAAAATTGGTGAAAGGAGTGTCGTTAGAAGTGGCGCAGGCTGCTGTGCAGAAAGAGGTAGATAAGATTTTATCAACTGGGGTGACCGAGGCTGAGTTGCAAAAGGCCAAGAACAAGACCGAGAGCATGATTGCATTTGAAGATATGAGTCTTATGAACCGTGCGACCAGTTTGGCGCACTATGAATTGCTGGGCGATGCGAGCATGATGAATACAGAGTTCAGTCGATATGCTGCCGTGACTACGGCAGAGTTATTGGAGCAAGCCAAACAGGTATTTCAAAAAACGAATTTGAGTGTGATGCATTATCGGTCTAAAACAGCAGTAGCATGAGTATCAATCGCAGCACCCCTCCTCGAATCGTTGATGCGGTCGATTTCGAATTGAACCTGCCGAAGGTTGAATCTTTTTCGTTGAGTAATGGGGTTCCGGTTTACGCATTTAATGGAGGTGCGGAGGAAGTAATGTCGGTAGAGTGGGTGTTTTGGTCAGGCAATAGCTATGAGACGGCCAATCTGGAAGCAGCCACCGCGAATTTTCTTTTACGTAATGGAACATCTTCACGCACGGCTTTTCAGATCAATGAGTTCTTTGAGTACCACGGTGCTTTTTTGCAGCGAAGCTGTTTCAATGAAACGGCTACGATCTCATTGCATGGGTTATCCAAGCACATGGATGTTTTGTTGCCAGTGGTGCGGGAATTGATTCTCGACTCAGTGATGCCGGCGGATGAGTTGGCTACCTATGTGCAGAACATGAAGCAGCGGTTGTCTGTAAATTTGAAGAAATGCGATTTTGTAGCCGGACGCTTGATCGATGCCTATTTATTTGGGGAGGAGCATCCGTATGGTAAGTATACCAAAGCCGATGATTTTGATTCGTTATCGCGGGAGCAATTGTTGCAGTTTTACGATCGATATTATCGAAACGGGGAGTTTCAACTGTTTGTGGCTGGCAGATTGCCTTCGAATTTTCGGGAAGTATTAGAAAAATATTTCGGGGATCTGCCCAATCAGCGGGTGGATCGTCCCGTGCATGCTTTTCATCCGGCAGCACAGAAAAAATATCGGATCGAGAACGACCCTACCGGTGTACAAGGTGCCATACGGCTGGCCCGTGCTTTTCCTTCCCGCAACCACCCCGACTTTCAACCCTCGATGGTCCTCAATACTCTTTTCGGTGGATTCTTTGGTTCGCGCTTGATGAGCAATATCCGAGAGGACAAAGGTTACACCTACGGCATACACAGTTATTTATTGAATCTGATGCAGTGTTCGGGCTGGATGATCAGCACCGAGGCGGGGAAGGATGTATGCGAGGCAACGATACAGGAGGTCTATAAAGAAATGCAGCAACTCCGCGAGGTTGTGGTTGATGACGATGAACTTTCCCTGGTGAAGAATTATTTGATGGGATCCTTATTGGGGGATCTCGATGGACCTTTTCAGATCATCGGCCGCTGGAAGAATTTGATCCTCCATGGTTGTACCGATGAATATTTCTACAACACGATCCGCACCATAAAATCGATCACCCCCGCTCAACTCCGCGAACTGGCTCAGCGGTATTTGAGGGAGGAGGATTTTTATGAGTTAGTGGTATTTTAGTTGAGGGGTAGAGGGTTGAGTGTTGAGCTTGAGTTGTTGATGGTATTATGTTAGTTTCCACACTTTCAATGTAATACTCAACCAAAAACTAAAACCTTTAAAACTTCAACCCTCAACGCCAAACACTCAACTATCTTTGCTTCATGCTTTTCGACCGCAAACAACTCACCAACGACGACTTGATTCAATTCTATCGGTCTATTTTATGGCCGCGGATGATCGAGGAGAAAATGCTGGTGTTGCTTCGCCAGGGGAAGAGTTCCAAGTGGTTTAGCGGCATTGGACAGGAGGCTATTGCAGTTGGAGCTACTTTGGCATTGGATTCGGATGAGTGGATCATGCCTTTGCATCGAAATCTCGGCGTGTTCACTACACGGGACATGCCACTCAGCAAATTATTTATGCAGTGGCAAGGGCTGCCTACCGGATATTCAAAAGGCAGGGAGCGGAGTTTTCATTTTGGTTCTCGCCCCCATCATGTCTGCGGCATGATATCGCATCTTGGTCCGCAGTTAGCCATCGCCGATGGTGTTGCCCTGGCACACAAACTTCGAAAAGAGAATAAAGTTTCACTCGCATTTACCGGAGACGGCGGAACCAGTGAAGGTGATTTCCACGAGGCATTGAACGTAGCAGCGGTTTGGGAATTACCTGTCATTTTTATCATCGAGAATAACGGTTACGGACTCAGTACACCTGTCAATGAACAATATCGCTGCGAGTCGCTGGTCGACAAAGCGAAAGGATATGGCATGGAAGGGATACAAATCGATGGAAACAATTTGCTCACGGTTTATGATACCATCAAGGGTGTTAGGGACTATTGTATTCGGGAACAGAAGCCCTATCTGATCGAATGCATGACCTTCCGTATGCGCGGACATGAAGAGGCGAGCGGTACGAAATATGTTCCTCCTCATTTGTTTGAGGAATGGGAACAAAAAGATCCCGTAAAGAATTATCAGCGCTGGTTGATCGAGCAGGGTGTGCTAACAGAGATGAAAGTGGCAGAGATCCGGCAGTCGTTCAAGGATAAGATCGAGTCGGAGTTGGCGATTGGGTTTCAAGCGGGAGGCGTTTTCGCGGATGAATCCGTTGAGTTGGAAGATGTGTATGCGAAAACGCAGTTTGGGGAGTTTGAAGAGTTTGAGAAGTTGGAGAGAGTTGGGGAGTTGGGGAGTTCGGAGTTGCGGATGATCGATGCGATTAAGCAAGGATTGGAGCAGAGTATGGAGAAGCATTCCAATCTGATCTTGATGGGACAAGACATTGCAGAATATGGCGGGGCGTTCAAGATCACGGAAGGTTTTGTTCAGAAGTTTGGTAAGGAGCGTGTGCGCAACACGCCTTTATGTGAAAGTGCCATCGTGGGAGCAGCATTGGGTTTGTCTCTTGAGGGGTACAAGAGTATGATGGAAATGCAATTCGCTGATTTTGTAACGGTCGGATTCAATCAGATCATAAATAATTTGGCGAAGATTCATTATCGCTGGGGACAAAACGCCGATGTTGTCATTCGAATGCCCACAGGTGGTGGGGTAGGAGCCGGTCCTTTTCACTCACAAAGCAATGAAGCATGGTTTGTGCATACACCCGGATTGAAAATTGTTTATCCCAGTACGCCGGCCGATGCCAAAGGATTGCTGATCGCTGCTATCAACGATCCGAATCCGGTTATGTTCTTCGAGCACAAAGCACTCTATCGTTCGGTGAGTGGTCCGGTGCCAAACGAATATTATTCTATCGAAATCGGTAAGGCACGTTTGGTGCAGGAGGGAGAAGATCTTTCCATCATCACCTATGGAAGCGGCGTGCATTGGGCTAAAGAATATGCACAGTCGAACCCGCATGTATCAGTAGACATACTCGATTTGCGCAGCTTATTGCCGCTCGATTATGAAGCGATACGAGAAGCCGTCATGCGCACCGGACGGATATTAATCCTGCATGAGGATACGCTCATTGGAGGAATTGGCGGGGAGATCAGTGCCTGGATTGGTCAACATTGTTTTCAATACCTCGATGCGCCCGTCATGCGCTGCGCCTCGCTCGACACACCGATTCCGTTCAGCATCGAACTGGAACAGCAGTTTATGGCGAAGTCAAGATTGGCAGATTCCATTCAGAAACTTTTGGCCTATTAATTAAACTTTCATGAGGCTGGGCGGTCTATGGCCGCACTAATTGTAGCTCTCATGCGCATTTGGATTCTTTTCATTCTCGCATCAATCATTGGGCTTTGTTCATTCATGACCCAGCGAGTACAGGGTGATTGTCTGAACCTTCCATCCGTCCCCTATAACTACTCCAATATTGTCTTTCCGCTCGATATTCTTAATAATATCAGGGAAATGGATAATATGCCTAGCAACAATCCCACTACAGATGAGGGGGCTACGCTGGGACGGGTACTTTTTTATGATGTTGAGCTCTCTAAAAACCGAAAGATCTCCTGTGCGTCCTGCCACCAACAGCAGTTTGCCTTTACCGATACGGCTCGTTTCAGTGTTGGGTTTGATGGGGAGCTTACTCATAGGAATTCGATGAGTTTGGCGCATGCCCGTTTTCAGAAAGACAGTGCCTTTTTTTGGGACAACCGCGCCCTCACATTGGAGATACAGACGTTGATGCCCATTCAGAGCGATGTGGAGATGGGATTGACATTGGATACACTTGTAGCACGTGTTGCTTCCAAGTCCTATTATGCACCGTTGTTTCAGGCCGCTTTTGGTTCGCCAACTGTCACTTCTCTGAAGATCTCGCGGGCTTTGGCGCAATTCATACGCAGCATGAACACATTTGGATCAAAGTATCGGATCGGGGTTAATAGCACCACAGGAAATCCTTCCAATGTGCCGTTGGTGAATCTCACGGCCGAAGAAAATCTGGGGAAGGATTTGTTCATGGATGAGCGACGCGGGAATTGTCAAGCGTGTCACACCCGTAATATTTTCGTTCCTCAGGGTTCAAAGAACATTGGGTTGGACCTTGTATATGCCGACAACGGTGTAGGTGCAGCTTTCAATAATCCGTCCAAGAATGGTCAATTCAGTGTGCCTTCGTTGATCAATGTGGCATTGACGGCTCCGTATATGCATGATGGTCGCTACAAGACGTTGGAGCAGGTGGTGAATTTTTACAGTGATTCCATCAAGCAGCATAGAAATCTGGATGGCTTTCTTCGCGCCATCCTGCCTGGTACCATTGATCCGAATAATAATACTTGCGATACTTGCCCTCCTCGCATCATCCGTTATACGGATGTTGAAAAGCGGGCCTTGGTCGCCTTTATGAAAACGTTGACCGATACTATTTTAACAACGGACGCTCGCTGGAGTAATCCGTTCTGCACCTCCTCTGCCAACCCTCAGCTGGAACCACTGCTGGGCTGGGGTGTTTATCCTTCTCCACTGAATCGGAATACTTCCTTGAATATTAAGGTCATTGCCGGACAACCCTTTTCTTTAGGGTTGAATGTGTTTGCCTCGGATGGTAAATTATTGTTGAGACAAAGTCACTCAATTCAGAATGGCTCCAATTTCATTACGGTGACCAATGTTTTTCATTCTACAGGAATCTATTTGATTCAGTTGAGTCGGGAAGGAAAGCCCATTGGTTCGAAGCAAATCGTTGTGACAGATTGATCAGCGGCCAAGATTACGCAGCGCTTTTCCGCTTCTCGTTCCGTTGTGTTTCCCCTGCTCAATGGTAACAACACCGTTCACAATCACGAACTCGAATCCTTTGGAATATACGTGTGGCTTCTCGAAGGTGGCGAGGTCATTCACGATCTTCTCATCAAATACAACGATATCAGCAGCCATTCCTTCCTTTAACAATCCACGGTCTTTCAGATTGAATTTCTGTGCAGGCAATGAGGTCATGCGGCGAATGGCTTCTTCGATCGGTACGATTTTTTTCTCCCGGACGTATCGGCCCAGCACGCGCGCATTGGTGCCATAGCCGCGTGGATGTGGCACGCCTTCGTTCAATACGCGGATGGTGGCATCGCTGGCGATCATATTGAATGGATATTTTAGAATGCGTTGCACATCTTCTTCGCCCATACCATGAAATACGGCACTCGCGCCCCCTGCCATTTGAATGTCCATCACCGTTTCTGCCTCTTCTTTAGCGCGATGTTTTCTTCCTTTCATCAAGTTGATCTCTTCAATGCTTTTTCCATTGTAAGTAGTATCCGCTTTGAAGTATGCGACCACGGCATAGTTCAGGTGTTTGAGTCCGCGTTTTTTCAAACGTTGCTTGATGCTGGCGATGACTTCTTTTCGAACGGCTGGTCGTTGTAAACGGGCGCGAATTGAATCTTGTCCGTCGGCCAAAATATGATCGGGAATCAGCGTACTGATGGAAGTACTGCTGGCCGTGTAAGGATATTGATCGATGGTTACGTCTTGTCCGTTCTCACGTGCTTGTTCTATCATGGCCAGCGTTTGTTTGCTGCGTCCCCAATTTTGTTGTCCGCTGAGTTTGAAATGCGATATCTGCACCGGGAGTTTACCTTCTCTTCCGATGCGAAGCGCTTCTTCAATGGCTTGTGTTACGCTGTCACCTTCATCGCGCATATGCGTAGCGTATACCCCGTTGTATTTTCCTGCGATGCTGGCCAATCGGATCAACTCATCGGTTGGTGTGAACGTGCCGGGAATGTAGATGAGTCCGGTGGATAGTCCAACCGCCCCTTCTTGCATAGCTTTTTCAACGATCCCTTCCATTTTGCTCATCTCTTCCGGGGTGGCAGTACGGTTGGCTCTTCCCATAACAGCGCGTCGTACATCGTTTTGTCCGATAAGGCTGGCTACGTTGATGGATAGTTGTAAGGAATCGATCCAGTGTAAATATTCTCCTATGCGTACGTTGGATAGTCCGCAATTTCCCGTGATGCAAGTAGTTACGCCGTCATATAAAAAACTTTGTGCAAGCGGATCACGTTTTTCATCGTCTTCAATGTGTGTATGCACATCGATGAATCCGGGGGCCACCATTCGGTTCTCTGCATTGATGATGCGCGCAGCCTGCCGCGGCAGATTTTTACCGATGGCTGTGATCTTTCCGTTGCGGACGGCGATATCGGCATGGTACCAAGAGTTGCCGGTTCCGTCTATGACCCTTCCGTTTATAATGAGCAGGTCAGGTTGATTGTTTTGTGCAAGCAGGGTTACCGGTAGCAGTAACCATCCGATCCATTTGAGCATAGTTGACAGATAATAAATGTCAATTTACATTATTCCTCCAAGGAAAACAGCCGTGTGGTGTAGCGGGGGTCGGGCGGAAGTCCGTATTTGAAGCGATAATGTGACTGCTTGATGTAGAGACGGAATTGGTAATCGTCGGCCACTTTAGCAAAATCGTAAGAGGGGCGAAATACACGTATAAAACTGTCCAGTTGTGGAGGTTCAAGCAGGGTGAGTCGGCGGATCAAGGCCTTGTTGAATCGGAAATCAATGTACTTCTCTTCTTCCTCTAGCAACAATCGTTCCTGGAAGGCGAGCATGCTTTTGTTGCGTCGGAATCGAAACATGTTGATCAGTTCCTGCAAATCGAATCCCATGCCTACTCCATATTGTGGCGTAACGGTTTTGATCTTTGGTTTTTGGTAGTCGAAGATCTTGGCGTAATCGAGTCGGTTCTGAATCGAATCTTGGCGATAGTTGCGGGGACGAATCTTCACTTCTTTCAATACGGGAACATTCACCTGAAGCGATACATCGAACTGAAGCGGGTTGAGGATTCGGATCACGGGAAATTTTTGTGTGCTTCTTCCCAGATAACTGAACCAGATCGAATCGGATTCACTCACCCGAATCTGATAATAACCGTCGGCATTGGTCATGGTCATTCTTCCCGAACTGCTTTGTACGTTCACGGCTTCCATTGGGTAATTGCGGGAACTGTCGAGAACGTAGCCCTTGACCGTATACTCCTGGGAATAAAGTTGCGTACCTGTGATCAGCAAGAGGGTCATGACTAGATATCGTACGGAAGCGGTCAAGGGCAGTTTGAAGAGTTTAAATAGTTTGAGAAGTTTGGGCAGTTAGTTGCTAGTTAGTTTTTAGTTGGTTGAAATAGTTTTCTATGATTCGGGGGTAGTGGGTGTGTTCGAGTTGGAGTACGCGTTTGGCCAGCGTTTCGGGGGTGTCGTTGGGTTCTACCGGACAATGGGCTTGAAAAATATGATCGCCGTTGTCGTATTGTTCATCTACCTTATGAATAGTGATTCCGGATTCGGACTCTTTTGCGACGAGCACGGCACGGTGTACATGGATGCCATACATCCCTGCGCCCCCGTGTTTGGGCAAGAGGGCCGGATGGATGTTCAGGATGCGGTCGGGGAATGCCTGTATCAGGGCGGCAGGGACTTTCCATAAAAAACCGGCCAGGATCAATCCGCTCACCCCTCGGTTTTGGAACTCTGGCAGGTAGGCATCCCCTTGAAAAAAGCGTTCACGGGACAGACAAATTGACTCAACTTTATGATTTTCAGCAACTTGATAAACGCCAGCCTCTTTTCGATTACAGGCGATCAGTGTGATTTGGATACTCGGGTGGCCTGAAAAATGGCGCAGGATGGCGTCCGCATTGGATCCGCTCCCAGAGGCGAGTATGGCTAACCGGGTCATTGTTTTCTGCGTAGGCCTAGTTTGCCGGCCAACTTGCTAATATAACTAAGAAAGAAGCGGAATTGTCCCATCGGCAGGCTCACCATCAGCACCATCAACGGCCATAAAGCTGTGACAATCAATAAGTAAAGTAGTCCCCAATACCAAACCTCGCCGAGCTTGAGGGCATCCATGACCCATTTGCCGGCTTGTCCGGTGAGGCTTCCGCCCACAGCGAAGGTGACTAAAATCAGGGCCAACTGTATCCCGTTTACTTTCCATTTTTGTTGGAGTCGATTGTACCAGCGCATGTGGGGGCTTTAATGAGCCGCAAAGGTCCGGAAATCCGGCCGATTCCGGCTGCTTTTTCCGTTTGCGAAAGCCGGAAAATGCTGGTGGGTAGACTGATTTTGTTGAAACCTTCAAACGTGCTGAGATGCAAGCGATAAGACATAAAAAAAAACCCCTCCACACCGAGTATTTTGCCCATTCAGACTTATTTTTGCGCGAATTTTCAAGCGTATTTATCCACATTCTTTAGCTCATACAGTGTCTATGAATCTCCAACAAGTGTTCGCCAGACGTTTATCGATCGTACTGATCCTGTTGATGACCATTACCACTTCGTTGGTGGCACAGGACATTGCTGCCGGTAAGGCATTGTACATGTCGAAATGTGCTTCCTGTCACAACGTATTGAAGGATGGAACGGGTCCTGCTCTGAAAGGATTGGAAGAGCGTCACAAATGGGCCGATCACAAAGAATTGCAGGCATGGATCAACAATCCGGCTGCATACATGGCAAAGGATCCTTACACACAGGGATTGAAAGCCAAATACGGTTCCATGATGACCGCTTTCCCGGAAATTACATTGGCGGATGTAGACAACTTGGTTGCCTATATCAACGATGCTTCCGTTCAAAAAGTTACGCCTGCTGCTGCAGCGGCAGAGCCAAAGGGCGATCAAAATGCAGTTCTCTTCGGAATCATTTCTTTGATATTGGGTGTGATTGCGGTGATCCTCATGCAGGTGAACAGCAACTTGAAGCGCATGTCAGATGATGCAGAAGGCGTGAAGATGCCTGCGCCGATTCCTTTTTATCGCAAGAAATCGAACATCGCATTGTTGGCGATCGTGTTCTTCGTATTCGGTGGATACATGGTTGCCAAGGGGGCCATCGGATTGGGACGTCAGAAAGATTATCAGCCCGAGCAGCCGATCTATTATTCACATAAAGTACATGCCGGTATCAACCAGATCAGTTGCTTGTACTGTCACGGAAGTGCATGGGAAAGCAAGCATGCGGCTATTCCCTCTACGAATACCTGTATGAATTGTCACAAAGCGATCAGTACCTATGAGAAGGGTCCCAAGCTTTATGACGAGGAAGGAAATGAGATCGATGGTACCGCGGAGATCGCCAAGCTTTACAAGTATGCAGGTTTTGATCCGAACAATCCCAATCAGTGGGATCCCTCCAAAGCAAAGCCGATCGAGTGGGTGAAGATCCATAACCTGCCTGACCATGTTTACTTCAATCACGCACAGCACGTACGCGCCGGAGATGTGCAGTGTCAGAGTTGTCACGGAGAGATCACGGCGATGGATGAGGTGAAGCAAGTCGCTGATCTGAGCATGGGTTGGTGTATCAATTGTCACCGCGAAACCAAAGTCAATTTCAATTACGACAGCACCGGCGGCAACAAATTCTACAGCTTATACGAGAAGTTCCACGACGATATCCGTAACGGGAAGATGGACAGTGTGCGCGTGAAAGATATCGGTGGATTGGAGTGCCAGAAATGTCACTATTGATCGCAAGCGGAACTAAACGAAGAAACCAGAATCCTACAAACTGTATTCCATGAGCCAAAACAAGTACTGGCAGAGTTTCGGAGAAGTGA
>CAYYXC010000022.1:0-15893 GCA_964475505.1 uncultured Chitinophaga sp. | reverse complement strand
CGATACCGGTCGCCCTGCATTGATCATTTACGATGATCTGTCGAAGCAAGCCGTGGCTTACCGCGAGGTATCCCTGCTGCTGCGTCGTCCTCCAGGTCGTGAGGCTTACCCAGGTGACGTATTCTACTTGCACAGCCGTTTGCTCGAGCGTGCTGCGAAAGTGATCAATGACGACAACGTAGTCAAGAACATGAACGATGTACCCGACAGTATCCGTCACCTGCTCAAAGGCGGTGGATCGCTGACGGCCCTGCCCATCATTGAAACACAGGCAGGTGACGTATCGGCTTACATCCCAACCAACGTGATCTCGATTACCGACGGACAGATCTTCCTCGAGACCAACCTATTCCTCTCCGGTATTCGTCCCGCTATCAACGTGGGTATCTCGGTGAGCCGCGTGGGTGGTAACGCACAGATCAAATCGATGAAGAAAGTAGCCGGTACACTTAAACTCGACCAAGCACTCTACCGTGAGTTGGAGGCCTTCTCCAAATTCGGTGGTGACCTCGATGCGGCCACTAAGAATGTGATCGACAAAGGTGCCCGTAACGTAGAGGTATTGAAGCAGGCCCAGTTTACCCCTTATGCTGTAGAAAAGCAAGTTGCTATCATCTATCTGGGAACAAACGGTTTGTTGAAAGAAGTCCCCGTTAAGCGCGTAAAGGAGTTCGAAGAGCATTTCCTCATGGAGATGGATAATAAACTTCCAGACGTGATGGCAGAGGTCAAAAAAGGAAATCTGCCTGACGATGGCATCAAGAAGATGGTTGAACTCGCCAAAGGATTGATGGCGCAGTACAAATGATCGATTTAACAAAACATCTATACGAGGTCGCTAATAGCGGCCTCTTTTTTTGCGTCTAACTCAGAGAACCTTTCATTCTATTGGTTCGTTATCAAACTATGGATACGTTGGTGCGCGTTTCACATCTTTCTAAACGCTTCGGTTCCTTCGAAGCGGTACGCGACATATCGTTCGATGTACAGCGCGGACAGGTCTATGGCTTCCTCGGACAAAATGGTGCCGGTAAATCCACCACGCTTCGCATGCTGATGACACTGATCCGTCCCACCAGCGGTTCCATCGAATTATTTGGAATGGACCTGAATCGTCATCGAAATGAGATCCTGCGACAAGTGGGCGCCGTGATCGAAAAACCCGATCATTACGGTTATCTCTCCGCTTACGAGAACCTCCGCATGGCCGCGGTGCTCTGCGGCATTCGTCCCTCCCGAAAACAATTGATGGATCAATTGGCATTCGTGGGATTGGCGCATCGCTATAACAGTCCGGTAAAAACATTCTCTCAAGGAATGAAGCAACGCCTTGGCATCGCTACGGCACTGGTGCATGATCCATCGCTCATCATCCTGGATGAACCCACCAACGGGCTCGATCCGCAGGGGATCGCTGATATCCGCGAGCTCATCCGCCGCCTTAGTCGCGAACATGGGAAAACATTGATCGTCTCCTCGCACCTGCTCTCTGAAATCGAACTCATCGCAGACTCGCTTCTCATTCTGCACAAAGGGGAGAAACGCATGGAAGGGAAGATGCAAGAACTTTTGAATCCGGCAGAAACCGTTGTAGAGTTGGAGTTAGGCGATCGTTGCTTGGTAACGGACCTATTTCAGAAAATGGATTGGATCGCTTCAGTCGATTGGCGAAGCGATGCCCAGTGCTGTGTGCGCATGGCAAAGAACCGCATTCCGGAATTGATCCGCATCCTCACGGAGGCAGGTGTTTCGGTGCAGTCCGTTGTCAGTAAACATTCACTCGAATATTATTTTTTGCAACTCACACAAACTCCTACCCATGCTGGCCCTGTTGTGGATTGAGCTTAATAAGATCTATCGCAGGCCAAGGACCTACATCGCCTTCGGTGCCATGGCAGCCATCGTATGGCTGATCCAATTGGCTTTGTATTTTGATGGGCAAGCCTATGTGGATCTTCTCCTTAGCAACTTGTCGGGATCATTTGAATTCTCCGATCTGTTCAAAACAAACTTGTTGAATGGATACCTGATCTGTTTCGTGATCCTAAATACCTTGCTCATTCAGATGCCCTTGCTTGTTGCATTGGTGGCAGGTGATTCGATCGCAGGGGAGGCCAGTCAGGGTACGCTTCGCTTTCAACTCACCCGCCCCATTTCCAGAGCCCAATTGATCCTCGTAAAATTTGCCGCCTCCGTGGTGTATGTGCTCTCACTCTTAATTT
This sequence comes from uncultured Chitinophaga sp., assembly GCA_964475505.1. GTDB lineage: Bacteria > Bacteroidota > Bacteroidia > Chitinophagales > Chitinophagaceae > JJ008. The sequence goes on along the minus strand of CAYYXC010000022.1, from coordinate 13,671 downwards.
GGTTGGCCTTGCTGGCTTTGCTGGGAAGTGTGTTGTTATTCGGGATCAACGACCTCGTTGTATTGCGTTCCACTGGTATCGAACAGATGCAAATGGATGATGTTTTTTGGCGTTACCTCGCAGCATTTGCTTTCGCTGCCATCGCCCTCACCACAGTAGCCGCTCTTTCTTTGTTGCTGAGCGTATTGGCCGAGAATCCGATTGGTCCCATCATCGCCACCATGAGTGTAGTGATCGTATTCACGATCTTATCTGAAATGAATATCCCAATTTATGATACCACTGTGAAGCCTTGGCTTTTCACCACCCATATGGTTGCCTGGAAAGGATTCTTCTATGTGCAAGCAGATGCAGAGGGCACCACCATTCGCGGTAGCATTGAAAATTTACCGGCTGTATTACGGAGTGCCGGTATTCTGCTGGGCTATATCATAGTTTTTTTGAGCATCTCGATCTTCCTCTTCCGTCGAAAAGATATCCTTACCTGACATGAAAAAAATAGTTGTCTTTTACCTTTTGTTTGGTGCTTTCACTGGTTATGCTCAGTCACCGGAGGAGTTGGTTCGTAGCATAAAATCTAAACTCGATCGGGTTGCCACCTACTCGGCTACTGGCAAAATGAAAACCAATGTGATCTTTCTCAAAGCGCCCATTGCCAACGTGCGGGTCTATTTTAAAAAACCCAATCAACTGCGCATCTTGAATGAGAAAGGGATTTCTTTTATTCCGAAGGGTTCCATGAATATGGATCTCAGTCAGCTATTCATCGATCCGGCCGGATTTGATCTGTTGGATTTGGGTAATGATAAAAAAACCGGCTGGCGCATCATCAAGTTGCTTCCCCGCGATCCGGCATCAGAGGTGGTATTGTCAACCATTTACGTAGATGCGGCAGCGGGATTGATCCGTCGCTCCAGCACCACTACTCGTGAAAACGGAACCTTTGAGTTGGAAATGAAATATGGAGCCTTTGCGGAATATGGACTCGCCGATAAAGTGATCTTCTCTTTCAATAGCCAGGAATACAAACTACCCAAGGGCATCACCTTCGATTACGATGATGGTACAGGAAAAAAATCAGCAAGCACCGGTAGGCCGACCAAAGGAAGGGTAGAGATTCAATACACCAATTATCAGATCAACAAAGGGGTGCCCGAAACGGTGTTTCGTTGATCAATCCTCCAAGGCCTCGTCTTTCGCGTGCCGCATCATGGCACCGCTCATTTTACGCAGGGGATTTTTTCTTGCATCTGCATATCCCATTCGCTGCTGAATGATGTCGATACAAGTGAATATGGAAGTAAGAAATGAGGTGTGGTCTGCTCGGTTCTTTCCAGCGATGTCAAATGCTGTTCCGTGATCGGGGGAGGTGCGCACTACCGGAAGCCCGGCCGTATAGTTCACCCCATCACCACCGGCAATGGTTTTGAATGGAATCAATCCCTGATCATGATACATGGCTAAGATGCAATCAAATGCATCATAACGACCGCGCGCAAAGAATCCATCGGCAGGATAAGGTCCTACCACTAACATATTCTGATTCTTTGCCTCCTTGATGGCGGGCTTGATGATGGTCTCCTCCTCGTTGCCGATCAATCCCTCGTCGCCGCTGTGGGGATTGAGTCCGAGTACAGCGATCCGTGGTTTGTCGATGCCAAAATCCGTTTGCAGACTCTTGTGAATGAGTTGAATTTTTTTCAGGAGTTTTTCCTTGGTGATGTGCTGCGCTACTTCTTTTACCGGTACATGTTCGGTTAGCAAGGCGACGCGCAGTTGATCGGAGCACATCATCATTGCTACATCCGGTACCTGAAAGAAATTCTTCAGATAAGGTGTGTGGCCCGTATGGGGGAATTCGGCGGACTGTACATTTTTCTTGTGAATCGGGGCAGTGATCAATCCGTCGATCTGTTTTTGTTGCAAAGCAGCAACGGCTGATTGCAAGGATAGCACGGCATATTTTCCGCCTGTATCATTCAGCTCTCCTGGTGTGATGTTCACGTCCTCTTCCCAGCAAGTAAATACATTCAGTTGTTTGGGATTGAGCCGATCGTATTCCCGAACGGTTTGGTAATTGAGGTTCGAATCGGGAATCGTCTTTCGGTAAAAATTGACCGCCTTGCCGGAGGCGTATAAGACCGGCGTACAGTGGTCGAACAGACGGGTGTCTTGGAAGGTCTTGATCACCAGCTCAAGTCCGATACCGTTGAGGTCACCGCAACTGATACCAATGATGGGTTTATGAGGAGTCATTTGAATCTCTTTGAGGGCCTAAAATTAACCAAATCCCCCGGGGAGAATCGGGTTATTTTTGCAGGGTGTATACTCTGAAGAAGTCATTGGGGCAACATTTCCTGCAGGATGAAAACATCTGCCGAAAGATCGTTTCGGAACTGCAGGCGCATCCGGTCAAACAATTGCTGGAGGTTGGTCCGGGTGGCGGTGCCCTCACCAAATACCTGCTCGATTGGTCTGGGATTGATTTCAAGGCAGTAGAGGTAGACGATGAAAAAGTAGTCTACTTGCAAAAAACCTATCCTTCATTATCAGGCAAGATCATTCACAAAAGCTTCTTGGAGATCGATCCTCCCTTTGAGGGATCCTTCACGGTTGTTGGAAACTTCCCTTATAACATTTCTACCCAGATCCTTTTTCATGTGCTCGATTGGCGCGACCAAGTGGATTGTGTGGTGGGTATGTTTCAAAAAGAAGTGGCCGAGCGTGTTGCTGCACCATCCGGAAACAAAGTATACGGCGTCATCAGTGTTTTGATTCAAACGTTTTTTAAAGTCGAATACTTGTTCGATGTGCACGAGCGGTGTTTCAATCCGCCTCCTAAAGTAAAAAGTGGGGTCATTCGGTTGATGCCCAGAGCGGATGTACCGGATTTTGCGAGCGAGAAAAAATTGTTTTTACTGGTGAAGACGGCTTTTAATCAGCGACGCAAGACCCTTCGCAATGCCGTACGCGGATTGTTTGCTCCCGAAGTATTGACAGATCCGATCTTTGATCTTCGGGCCGAAGCCCTCACGGTGGAGCAGTTCGCCGCCTTAACTTTTCAAATGCAATGAAACCGATCGTACTCATCACCGGAGAATCACATCCTGTTCTGAAGGCGGGGTTGTCCAATATGGGATACGAAGTGTGGGACCAACCATCCATCACTCGATCTGAATTGATTGCGTGTGTTGCGAAGGCAACTGCTTTGATCCTTACTTCTCGCCATTATATCGATGATGAAATTTTTTCAAAGGCCGCTCAGTTGCAGTGGATCGGTCGACTCGGAAGCGGGTTGGATGTTATTGATCTGACCATCGCCAATGAGAAAGGCATACGCGTGGTGAGTAGTCCCGAAGGAAACCGACAGGCGGTGGCGGAGCATACACTTGGACTCCTACTCAACCTCATTCGAAATCAATCTCGCTCCGATCGCGAAGTAAGAAACGGTAGTTGGAAACGCAATGAGAACAGGGGCTATGAGTTGAGCGGACTGACGCTGGGCATCGTTGGTTATGGCAATACGGGTGCGTCTGCTGCTCGTTTGTTGACAAGCTTGGGAATGAAAGTGCTGGCATATGACAAGTACCGTTACGACATAGATTCCGAATGGGCTACTGCTTGCGACATGCAACAGATCCGGGAGCAAGCCGATATCGTGAGTTTGCATTTACCATTGACCCCGGAAACAACGGGGTTGGTTGATGATGAATGGATCGAGTCTTTTAAGAAACCCATTTGGTTGATCAATACGGCTCGTGGACCTATTACCCCTTTGGCGGTTTTGATACGTCAGTTTGGATCGGGTCGTTTGCGGGGGGTGGCGCTCGATGTACTACCCAAAGAACCATTGGTAAATTATACCGAGGTGGAGCAGCGCGAATTGGAGCAGTTGTGTTCCTTTGAAAATGTGGTTCTTACGCCTCATGTGGCGGGGTATACCCAAGAGTCGCCCGAGCGCATGGCCCGGGTGTTGCTGGAGAAGCTTTTGGCGGTCTTATAGTGCGGTCCCGCCGCGGGGCAGCGGGGAGCGGATATTTCAATTTTCACTAATTTTACAGGGCAACGCTTCAGTCATTCTGGGGCGTTGTTATTTTTTTCCCTGAAACGAACCAAAGATGAGTGTTCAATACGTAACCAAGGAGACGCTGGAGCAAATGCGCGCCGAGTTGCAGCGCATGAAAAGCGTAGATCGCCCTGCGGCCAGCAAGGCCATTGCTGAGGCGCGCGAGAAAGGAGACCTCAAGGAGAATGCTGAGTACGATGCGGCCAAAGAGGCACAAGGAATTTTGGAAGCCAAGATCGCTGCATTGGAAGGAGCCATTGCCACTACACGGATCGTGGATGAATCTTCCATCGATACCAGCAAAGTCTCCATTCTCACCAAAGTAACGGTCACCAACCTTAAAATGAATAAGCAGGTCACTTACAAGATCGTGAGTGAGAAAGAGGCGGATCTCAAAGCCGGTAAAATTTCCATCACTTCACCTATCGGTAAAGGATTGTTGGGAAAAAAAGTGGGAGAGACAGCCGAGATACAGGCGCCTGCCGGCGTATTGCATTTTCGCATCGAAGAGATTACTGCTTAATTTCTTCGCATGACCCTTTTTTCTAAGATCATTGCCGGAGAAATTCCCTCCTACAAGATAGCAGAGAGCGATCGCTTCTTTGCGTTTCTAGATATTTTCCCTCTTCGAGTGGGACATGTATTGGTGGTTCCCAAAGTGGAGACGGACAAATTCTTTGATCTCTCCGCTGATTATTTATCTGAGATGCTGGTCTTTGCCCAACCCATCGCCAAGGCCATTGAAAAAGCATTTCCCTGCAATCGATGCGGCATCAGTGTGATTGGGTTGGAAGTGCCGCATGCGCATTTGCATTTAGTTCCGATCGACTCGGCCGATGACCTGAACTTCACCCGTCCGAAATTGAAGATGAGTTCTGAGGAGTTGAAAGCGGTGCAGGAGAGGATTGTTGGGGAGATGTCGAATGTAGAATGACCAATGTCGAATGTCCGATGTCCGGTGACCGATGTCAGATGAACAATGTCGAATGTCCGATTCTCCCGCCGGGGCGTTAGCGTAGGTGGGCCTCCTGTTTAGTTCCATCCTTCAACATCATAGCGCCACCGGCAAGGGCCGGTAAAATCAGGTTGATGAACCAAACTGTTGTGGCGGTTAAGACGATGCCCAGTGCATTCGAACTAAAAGCACCTACGATCCATAAAGAGAGTTGGCCCCGCACTCCCAACTCGGCTAATGCAACACCCGGTATCAGGGCCAATGCCAAGAATAAGAAGGCTACCAACAAAAACGAAAGTGAGATTCCCAGTTCCACGCCAAAAAACTGAAACAGGAAAAAATATTGCAGCAAAAAAACCAGATAGCGTAGAAACGATAAGCCGAGAATGGTGGATAGTTCTGTCATGGAAAATTTGGTAAGTGCTTCCATCCAGGCTTGAATGGATTTCAACCATTTCACACGGGATAAAAAGCTCCCTACCTCTCCCAGGTTAAAATAGATCAACAGCAAAACGATCGTCGTACTCCATCCGATAACACGAAGGAGGAGCAAGGCCAACGCAGTGTCCGGTAGCGCAGTCATTGTAAATCCGCCGCGCCACAAAAACTCAAATGCAGCCATGCCGCAGATGGCAGTGATAAACAATTGGGCTAAACCTCCAGCTACGCTGAGGGATACGGCCTCCCCCCGACTATCGGCGGATAAATACCAAATGCGTCCTAAATATTCACCGATCCGGTTCGGGGTGAAGAGTGTAAATGAAACACCTGTTAAGACACCCGTGAAGGCACGAGGAAAAGAGACCGGTTCTGTATGTCGCAACAATCGTTGCCATTTAGCGGCTTCCAATCCCCAATTGAAGATCATCCCTACGAATGCAGCGATCAACCACCCGGTAGATGAACTGAAAAAAGAACCCTTGATGTAATTCCATGTTTCCGGAAGGTTAGGTTGGGCACGGATGGCGCGAAAAACGGAAAGGGATAAGACAATGAGCAGCAACGGCGCCAGTATGTACGCGATCCAGGATTTGATGGTTCGGGGGGCCTTCATTAATCTTGTAAAAATAATCATGACCGCCACAAACCCCGTAAAGATCATTTTGGGCATCGATCCCGGCACTGTTGTGATGGGATATGGGATCATTCGGGTGCAAGGTCAGCAAGTGAGCTTACTCGATCTGGGTGTACTGAAACCCGGTCAGGCAAAAGAAGGAATCAAACGTCTGCAGATCATTCATGTAACCATCAGCGGATTGGTTCGTAAATACAAACCCACCGAGTTTGCGATCGAAGCTCCTTTTTTTGGAAAGAACGTGCAGAGTATGCTTAAGCTTGGAAGGGCTCAAGGGGTAGCGATGGCTGCTGCCTTGCAATATGGATTACCGGTAGCAGAGTATGCCCCTAAGAAAGTGAAACAGTCCGTCACCGGTAACGGGAATGCCACGAAAGATCAGGTAGCTCGTATGTTGCAAACGATCTTTCGAATAGAGGACAAACCATCTCATTACGACGCCACGGATGCATTGGCGGTTGCGTTCTGTCATCATCTACAAACAGGAAAAGCCTGGAATAATATTACTCCCACAAAAAAATCATCCATCAGTCGACCAAAAGGAAAGAAAAATGATTGGGCGACCTTTCTTGCTAAGAATAGTGGACGAATACGGAAAGGGTAATTAAGAGGTCAGCAGCCTACATCGGTCACCGGACATTCGACATTGGACTCCGCGCAGCGGACGGCGGACCCACCCACGCTAACGCTCCGGCGGGTGAATCGGACTGCGGACGGTGGACTGCGGACTTCTTCCTAAATCTCACTCACTTTCAAAAACTCCCTCACCCTTACTCCCTTCTCCGTTTGCTCCAAAGACGCACATTCATGCAGTGCATCGTGTTCGAAGAACAGGATGAAATCCTTCTCTACAGCCTCGTTCAGAAACATTTTCTTTTCCTGCAGTGTGGTGAGCGGGAACATATCATAGGCCATTACCCACGGTAAAGGAAGATGAGCGGCGAAAGGGAGGAGATCGGCACAGTAAACAATGGTGCGGCCTTTGTATTCGATCTGTGGCAGCATCATTTTATCGGTATGACCATTCACGAATCGAACAGAAATATTTGGGAAGAGTTCGGATTTACCCAAGTGACCGTGATGGGTTTCTGTCACGTCGATGAATTTTAATTGACCCGATTCCTGTATGGGTAAGATATTCTCTTTCAGAAAAGATGCTTTTTCGCGTTCGTTCGGATTCACGGCCCAGTCCCAATGATCGGCATTGCTCCAATAAGTAGCGTTGGGGAATGCCGGGCGATATCCTTCTCCCTGCCGTTCGATGGCACCGCCGCAATGATCGAAATGCAAATGCGTCAGTACTACATCGGTGATGTCTTTTGGGGAGAATCCGTGTTGTTGGAGGGATATTTTAAGCGTGTCAGCGCCATTCAGGTCGTAATGGCTGAAGAATTTTGCATCCTGTTTGTCGCCGATACCGGTATCTATGAGGATCAGCCGATTTCCATCTTCAATTAATAAACAGCGCATGGACATCTGGATGCGGTTATTCGCATCTGCCTCGTGCTGTTTGTTCCAAAGTGTCTTGGGAACCACGCCAAACATAGCGCCCCCATCCAATTTAAAATATCCGGTCTCAATGCTATACAGCTGCATGGGTACTGCGTTTTTCTAAATGAGTATACAGAAGTAAGAAAAATCCGATCACAAAAAATACCATCAGGGCCAGCACGGAGTTGCGCTGTGAGCCGGTGATCTCGGTGATATAGCCAAAGCCGAACATACCGATCACCGTGGCGATCTTCTCCGTTACATCATAAAAACTAAAATAGGAAGCAGTGTCTTGCGTGGGAGGCATCAATTTAGAATAGGTAGAGCGACTCAGCGATTGAATGCCGCCCATCATGAATCCCACCAGCACGGCCAATCCATAAAACTCATAGATACCACCCACCGGCAGTAAATAGCCGATTATACAGCCAATGCACCAGACCCCTACGAGAATCATCAGTGTTTTAATATTTCCGATACGGGAGGAGATCCATGAAATTGTAAAAGCACCGGGTATGGCGATCAGTTGAATGATCAGGATCGCTGCAATCAGGTTCGTGGTAGGGATCTTCAATTCACTGGCACCATAGATCGCTGCTACCAGCATCACGGTTTGCACGCCCATGTTGTAACAAAAGAAGGCATTCAGGAAGCGTCTCAGTTTGTGTTGCGTTTTTAATTCTCGCCACACCTTTTTCAATTCGGTGTAGCCTTTGAGAATGATCTGGTGTTTGAGGTCGCCTGTACCCGCTGGTTTGCCCGCCGGCATCCGACTCAGCGCCAGCGTTCCAAAACCAAACCACCATAGTCCCACTAAGAGAAAACAGATCCGAAATTGAATGGTGGTTTCTCCCTCTACACCGCCGACCAGTGATGGTACAAACACGAATACAAAGCAAATGAGTTGCAGCAGCACGCTGCCTACATAGCCGAAAGCATAGCCACGTGCACTGATGCGGTCGCGGTCCTCGGGAGCAGCGATCTCGGGCAAGTATGAATTATAGAATACCCAACTGGCCCAAAAGCCGATGCAGGCAATGATCATGCATATCAGTGCCAATCCCAACGTATCGCGTTCAAAGAAAAACAGTCCGCTGCATCCGATGCTGCCCATCGTCAGAAAGAAGCGCATGAATTGTTTCTTATTGCCCTTGAAGTCAGCAATTGCCGAAAGCAAGGGAGAAAGCATGCCTACGATCATCAACGCAACGGCAATGGTATAATTATACAGCGCAGATGTTTGGAAATTTCTGCCCAGAAAGGTGACGGTTGATCCACCGCTCTGATCCACCGCGATGCTCTGAAAATAAGCGGGGAAAATGGTGGAGGTGATTACGAGATTATAGGCAGAGTTGGCCCAATCGTATAGGGCCCAGCCATTAATGACCCGACGCGAAGCAGTTGGCATGGCAAGGTTTTTCTAAAAATACGGAATGGAAATTATCCGATGAATCCGGTAGCCAATCCGATCAACAATAAACTGCCTGCAATGATCCGGTAATAGCCAAAGAAGCGAAATCCTTTACGCTGTAGAAATCCGATGAAAAAAGTAATGGTGAGGATGGCTACTACAAAGGCAACAGCATTTCCTAGTGCAAACAACTTCAAGTGTTCTGTCTGCAGTTGATCGTAAGCCTTCAAAAATTTATATCCGGTAGCGGCCATCATGGTAGGCACCGCGAGAAAAAATGAAAATTCCGCAGCCAGCGCCCGCGTTAACTTTTGCTGCATTCCACCAATAATAGAGGCGGCGCTTCTGCTCACTCCGGGTATCAGGGCCAGACATTGCCAGCAACCGATCCACAGGGCTTGGGTGAATTGAATCTGCTTCTCGTCTTGAATATGTGCATCTTTGAAAAGAACGTCGATGAATAAAAGCACAAAACCACCTATGATCAGGGTGATGCCAACGGTCCACGCATTTTCCAGCATCAGGTCAATCCACTCGGCCAGAAAAAATCCGCTGATCAATGCAGGCGATACCGCCAGTAATAATTTTCCATAGAAAAGTCCCGCATCCATTCCGTTACGGAGCGGTTGAATAAAACGTTTCCAATAAAGGATGACCACGGCAGCGATGGCGCCCAACTGTATGCCTACTGTAAACAATTTGCTGAACTCAGTGGGTTGCATGCCCATCAACTCTTGGGCAATGATCATGTGGCCCGTGGAGGAAACAGGCAAGAATTCCGTGATGCCCTCTACGATGGCAATGATGACAGCTTCGATCCAGGTCATATCAGGACTTAGAAGCAGGTTTACGGAAAATGGCAAATACTTCTACTACCAATCCGGCAATGATCAAAATCGGGGCTACAGTGATGCGGATGGGACTATAGATCGCGTCTTTGTCAAACACGGTGGGGTCTGCATTGCTTTTACCGCCCGACATCAGAAACATACCAAGCACAATGAGTACGATGCCGGCCAGCATCCATACGTAATTTTCTTTGTGAAAGAGTTTGGGATTCATGGTAGAGAGTAGAGGGTTGAGTGTTGAGGTTTTAGGGTTGAGGGTTGAGCGAATGTTTGCCTCTCAACTCTCAACCCTCTACCCTCAACTAATAAAGATCGTCGAGTTTCATTTTTAAATACTTGATCACGCTTCGGTGTGTACTGAACAAAGTGATGCCGATGCCCAGCAGAAACAAAGCGCCATAAAGCATGGTCAGACTTTGCCAATCACGGATCGTTTTCAATTCGGGCAGCATGCGCTCGAAGAGGATAATGACAATTTGTACCAGCACAATGGCTATTCCACCGCTGATTGCGCCATTGACCACTGCACGCTGATCCATCGGTTTGGCAATGAACCAGCGAGTCGCACCCACCATTTGCATGGTTTTGATCAGGAAGCGATTGCTGAACATGGCCAGACGGATGGTATTGTCGATCAGGATGATCACCACGGTAGCCAGTAAAATCGCAATGACGAGTAAGATCAAACTGATGCGCTGGATGTTTTTATTGAGGTTGTCGACCAGGGCTTTTGGGTAGGAAACCTCGCTTACATAGGTCTGCTTCTTCAGGTCGGACTCAATGCGTGCCAGCGAGTCGGCGTTCATGTAGGCGGGCTTGACCTTGAAGTTGATGCTATTGGGAAGCGGATTCGCATCCAGGATCCCGTCCCAAGACTTATTCCCATCGGCCAAAAAGATCTGTTTGGCCTTTTCCTTGCTAACGAATTCAATACTGCGTACGTAGGGTTTACTACTGATGTATTCCATCAGTGCTACGCTGTCTTTTTTATTGAGATCGCCCCGCAATTCCGTACGCACCTCGATGCTTTCTTTGAAGTAGTCGCCCAATTTATTGGCGTTGATCACCAGCCAGCCCACCACACCCAGCAGCAACAACACCAGCGTAACGCCGAGAACAGACATGAAGTAGGAGGGCTTACCGCGTTTGATGGAAAGGTTCTTGGATGTTGCCATTTTCTTTCGATGGGATGTTTACAAAAATAACAGAATCAGCGCACAATGTTTATTTTTGACCCGCCTAAACAACGCGAACCCTAATCATTTATTGCTCGGCGGGCGATCATGGAATACAACTTCAGTGACATAGAAAAAAAATGGCGCGCCGCCTGGGAACAAGCACATACGTACCGCGTTTCGCACGATCCTCAAAAGCCCAAATGCTATGTGCTCGACATGTTTCCCTATCCGAGCGGAGCAGGACTTCATGTGGGGCACCCACTCGGTTATATTGCCTCCGATATCTATAGTCGATTCAAGCGATTGAAAGGATTCAATGTGTTGCATCCGATGGGATTCGACAGTTTCGGCTTGCCGGCTGAACAATACGCCCTAGATACCGGTCAGCACCCTGCTGTTACCACTCAAAAGAATATCTCCACTTTTCGGGCGCAACTTGATAATATCGGATTTAGTTACGATTGGTCGCGTGAGGTGCGCACTAGCGACCCATCTTATTACAAATGGACACAATGGATCTTTTTACAACTGTACAACAGCTGGTTCAACCGCAATACCCAACGGGCCGAGCCCATTGAAACCCTGAACCGACTCTTTGAGGAGCAGGGATCCGATGCTTCGGCTATTCGAAAAACCACCCATCGATTCACCGCGGCCGACTGGGCTGGTTTTCCTGAGCCAAAACGGCTTGAAATACTCATGGAATATCGCCTGGCCTATTGCGGCTACGGCGAGGTGAACTGGTGTGAGGCCTTGGGTACGGTATTGGCCAATGATGAGGTGGTGAATGGGGTGAGTGAACGCGGCGGACATCCCGTGGTCAAAAAGAAACTCCGTCAATGGTATCTGCGCATCACCGAATATGCCGATCGGTTGCTTGACGGACTGCAGCGGGTTGATTTCAGCGATGCCATGAAGGAAATGCAATCCAATTGGATCGGACGCTCCTCCGGCGCAGAACTAACATTTCAACTTTCTCAACCCTCAACCCTCCTGTCGGCGGGCGCGGCTCTCAACCCTCAACTTTCATTGACCGTCTACACTACCAGGCCCGACACGATCTTCGGAGTGGACTTTCTGGTATTGGCACCCGAACATGAAGCGGTTGCGAGTTTGGTCCATCCCGATCAGAAAGAAAAAGTGGAGCAATATCTAAGCTGGGTGAAGAGCCGCAGCGAGCGCGAGCGGATGGCCGAAAAAAAGATCAGCGGCGTGTTTACGGGGAGTTATGCCATTCATCCCTTCAGCAAAAAACAGATTCCCATTTGGGTGGCCGAGTATGTACTGGCCGGATACGGCACGGGCGCCATCATGGGTGTTCCTTGTGGCGATGAGCGCGACCATGCCTTCGCCAAACATTTTGATTTGCCTATTACCAATATTCTGGGGGCTGGGTACAACGGACAAGAAGCGAATCCCGACAAGAATCTCATACTGGAACAGTCTGATTTTCTAAACGGCATGAAAATGTCCAATGCCATCGAGGCCGCCATTTTGCGTATCGAAAAAGAAGGCATTGGTAAAAGACAAGTCAACTACAAGATCCGCGATGCCGCCTTCAGCAGACAACGCTATTGGGGCGAGCCTTTTCCCATTCTTTGGAGAGACGGCGTGGCTTATCCGTTGGATGAAACGGAGTTGCCGCTGGAATTGCCTCATGTAGATAGTTACAAACCCGGTCCGGATGCACAGGGACCACTGGCCAATATCACAGAGTGGGCACAGGTAGGGGATGCGCAGCGAGAGACCAATACTATGCCCGGTTATGCCGGTTCCTCTTGGTATTTTCTGCGTTTCATGGATCCGAGCAACGAGAAAGAGTTTTTCAGCCGAACCCTCTCTGATTACTGGAACCAGGTGGATCTATATGTTGGAGGAACTGAACATGCGGTAGGGCATTTGCTCTATAGCCGGATGTGGACCAAAGTCCTCTTCGACCTGGGTCATATTTCCTTCGATGAGCCATTTAAGCGATTGCTGAATCAAGGCATGATTCAGGGAAGCAGTCGATTTGTTTATCGGGTGAGAGGGACGAATAGATTTGTATCAGCCGGACTAAAATCCAACTACGAGGTAGATCCATTGCATGTAGACGTCAATCTGGTAGATGGTTATGAATTGGATACTGAGGCGTTCAAGCAATGGCGACCCGAATATGCGCAGGCAACCTTTGAATTAGAGGAAGGGAAATACATCTGTGGTGCCGAAGTGGAGAAGATGTCCAAATCCAAATTCAACACGGTCAATCCAGATGACCTGGTTGCCAAATACGGTGCTGATACTTTCCGGATGTATGAAATGTTCCTTGGTCCGGTTGAAATGAGTAAGCCCTGGGATACCAAAGGCATTGAAGGCGTGCACCGCTTTCTAAAAAAATGTTGGCGTCTATTCTTCGATGCCGAGAAAGGATGGGTGGTAAACGATGAGCAAGCCACTCCGGAAGAACTTAAAGTGCTGCATAATACGATCCGAAAGATCGAATCTGATACCGATCGGTTCAGTTTCAATACTGCTGTGAGTCAGTTCATGATTGCCGTGAATGAGCTGACCGACCTTCGCTGTCACAAAAAAGAGATCTTGCTGCCCTTGCTGGTGCTCTTGCAACCCTATGCGCCTCATTTCACAGAAGATCTATATGCACGTTTGG
>CAYYXC010000021.1:14738-16765 GCA_964475505.1 uncultured Chitinophaga sp. | reverse complement strand
CGAACCATGCATTGAGCCAGTGTTCCCCGAGCATTTTAATACCGATGAATACGAGGACGATGGAAATACCCTGGGGCAGATAATCAAACTGATTCACGGCACCGCGCAAGAGGAAAAACAAAGAACGCAATCCGAGTACAGCAAAAATGTTGGAAGTATAGATCACCAATTTGTCGCGCGAAATACCCATCACAGCCGGAATGGAATCGAGGGCAAATACCAGATCGATCGCGGCCAGCATAACCACCACGACAAACAACGTGGTATAAGCCGGTTTGCCATTCTCCCGGATCATGAAGCGACCGCCACCGTCGTGTGGCACCAAGGGCAAAAATTTCTTGAGAAACAAATAGATTTTACTCTGCTGCGGATCGAATTCTTTTTCCTCGGTAGAGGTGAACATTTTATAACCTGTATACACGAGAAATACACCAAACACATAAAGTATCCAATGAAATCGATCCACCAATGCCACTCCAACTGTGATGAACAGGATGCGAAAAACAATCGCCATCAAGATTCCGATCAACAAAACCCTTCCATAATTGCGGGGAGCGACAGAAAAAGAGGAAAAGATCAGAATGAAGACAAAAATGTTATCGATGCTCAGACTCCATTCCATCAGGTAAGCACTCAGGTATTCCAGTGCGATGCCCTGTCCCTTTTCATACCACACGAAAAAGAAAAACGCAAGCGCCAAGCTAACCCAGAAAAAAGTTTGATTGAGTGCCTGCTTGATGGATATATCTTGGTTCTTTTTGCTCAATAGTCCCAGATCGAATACCAGGGCCAAAACCAAAACAACTCCAAATACCAGATAGGTAATTTGATCAACGCTCATAAAGGAATATTATCTGACAAAGATAACCCTCAGACAGCGCCGTACCGTTTTTTACGAAGCCAGTGAAAAGACAGTGCGAATATGATCAATATTGCCAAGGGAAAGGCGAGATTCAGCACTTGCCATTTGGTTCGCGCATCCTCCACCTTTTGCGCATCGAGTAAGCGCAATACGATCTCTTTATTGCGGGTGGCCATCAGGGCCGGGTCACCCACTAATTGCTCCACTGCCATTTTCAGGAAATCGCGGTTAGCGGCAGGAATAAAATACTGACCCCCCTCCTGCCCTTGCTGATAGGCCAGGTAAGTGTATTTATTCCAGCCCATGGGCAGGGGTCCGATCTGGGGAGTTCCCTCATTGAGGACCAGATCACCGTCCGACACCACGATTATGCTGGTGGGAACTGATTTTGTCTGAAAGGGTTTTCCTATTTGCTGCAGACTGTCGCGCCAAGAGGAACCGATGCGATTGGCAAATAGCGACGTAAAATTCCCTTGAAGCAAATAGCCAATGGGCACATTGTTCAATTTGAATTGCTCATCGGTTGGTGCATTGCGATTCTCATTGAAACTGATGAGTGCCGGTGTAGAGAGAATGCGGGAATTATTGGAAGTGGTTAAGATGGGCGTCTTGCTGACACCGGAAACTTCGATGGTGTCGATGGAGTTTGCGAAACGGGTTGACACATAACCGAGGTTTTTCGAAAAAGGTCCGGCCCCATTGGTAAGAGGATAATAGTTCCATCGCAAATATTCCAACTGTGGATTCTCCATGGTGCCTCCTACCACCAGCGGAATAAAGTCGGATTGAAGATCCAGCACCAGATCGGTATTGATCCGGCATCCGTATCGGAACAACAGATCGGTTAATTGCAGGTTGCGGTCATAGGCAATGGTCTCACCCGTTGCTTTTGCTTGCAGGCTGTCCTGCTCCGCAATGAGGTTATCGATGAATAGCAAGAGTTTTCCGCCACGCATCACAAACTGATCGAGTTTGATCTTATCGTCCTCTGTAAACGCTTGCGTGGGCTTCACAATCATCAATACATCGATGCCATCAGGTATCGTGACCGAATCCCGCATATCGAGCAGTCCAAAGCGATATTCCGTGCTCAGGGTATTCTCCAGGTCATATCCGCGCAAATCGGTTGGTTGGCCGTGGCCCACTTCGTATGCGATAGTAGCAG
>CAYYXC010000021.1:0-14728 GCA_964475505.1 uncultured Chitinophaga sp. | reverse complement strand
GCACGTCGTTCACTACTGAGTTTCTGCAGCGCACTGGAAAATTGATACTCCAATAAACTTTCTGCGCTATTGATCTCCTCTTGAGTGATACGGCCCTTGCTGCCGGAGAAAAGCGGCACCAATTGTTGTTGGTCGCCCTGCCGAATCCAAGCATAGGGATAAAGTAGGTTGGTGGATTGTCCCGCTTTTTTCTGTACCGTCAAATTTATGGGCAAGGCCCCCATCTTGCTGAGCGTATCCGTATAAGGCTGGTTATTATCCTGTAACTCTTCAGGAGAGATAAAGCGGAATTGAATATTCGCACCGTTTTCATTTTTTAGTAATTCCAAAAAATCGCGGGTGCTGTTGGCAAGTTTTCTAAAGCCGGAGGGAAACTCTCCTGCCAGGAACACATCAATGGTGATAGGTGTTTGCAGGGAGCGAACGAGGTTTTGGGTTGCGGGACTGAGCGTGTATCTTTTATCGGCGGTAAGATCAAGGTTAAAAGAAATCAATGAAGCCAAGCCGTTCAGTATCAATAAGGCAGGAATCAAGATCCATCCGCCCCATCTACGCAGAAAAATATGTTGGATCTTTTTGATCATCGGCGGCGCAGTAAGTTTCGTTGAGTGAGCAACAAGCAAGCCCCGATCAGTGAAATAAAGTATACCAGGTCTTGCAGATCGATTCGACCGCGTCGAATACTTCGATAATGAAACTCAATCCCGGCCATATCAATATAATAATCGAGTGAGCCGGAGAAGATGGGCAACTGACTAATGGCCTGTGCGCCGTAATGGATGAGCCCACATCCGAGTGCAGCCAGAAGAAAGGCAGCCACGGCATTGGGAGTTAGACTGCTGCAATAGATACCAATGGCAGAGAACACCGCGGCGAGCAGGAT
Organism: uncultured Chitinophaga sp.; assembly: GCA_964475505.1. Lineage (GTDB taxonomy): Bacteria > Bacteroidota > Bacteroidia > Chitinophagales > Chitinophagaceae > JJ008. The sequence continues at coordinate 13,845 of CAYYXC010000021.1, read as the reverse complement.
CAGTCCGAGGTATGCACCCATCGTTGCGCCTGCATCCAGTCCCTGATCAGCAGCCAATTGATTAATGGTGATAGAATATAATACCGTAGGCAACAAAGCCATTATTACTACCAGGAGGGCAGCGAAAAATTTTCCCAACAGGATTTGAAACGTTGATATAGGCTGTGCTTGCAGGATCTCATACGTACCGGTCCGAAATTCCTCGGCAAAACTTCGCATGGTAATAGCGGGAATCAGAAACAGCAATACCCAGGGAGCCAACTCAAAAAAAGGATCCAGGGTAGCATATCCGAAATCAAACAGGTTGTCATTGAAAACAAAAAGGGATAATCCATTTACGACCAAGAATGCGCCGATGGCGAGGTATCCGGTTAGACTGGAGAAAAATTGTTGAAGTTCTTTTTTACAAACTGGCCACATGTAAAAAGTATAACGAAAAGCGATGGAGGAAAATTGCTGTTTCGTGCACCTGTTACAAAACTAACGATTTGGGAGGTTGGGTAAACGGTATAAAAAATCCCGCCAAGGAGGCGGGATGTATTTCAATTCATTGTAGTGGATAATGATCAAACGGAGAAACTCTCTCCACAGCCGCAGGTACGAGAGGCATTGGGATTGGCGAAGTGAAAACCTTTGCCATTCAATCCGTCGGAGAATTCGAGTTCAGTATTCACCAAATACAGGAAACTTTTCAGATCGGTAACGATCTTGATGCCATTGTCCTCAAACTGTTGATCAGTTGGGGCCAGCTCATTGTCAAAATCCATTTGATAACTGAGTCCGGAACAGCCCCCGCCTACTACACCTACACGAAGGAAATAGGAGGGGTCGTTTTCAACACCTGCCTCCTGCATCAATTGACGCACCTTCGCAGCCGCCTTTTCACTTACGTAAATGGCGTTTTGGGTCTTAGTATCAACGGTCAATGTATCTGTCATAATCAACTACTCAAACTTTTCAAACTGACCTTAGTGGATCACACTCTCTTCAAACTGCAGCTCTTCGAGGCCATTCTTCTTGCGGTAATCATTGATGGCCGCTTTGATGGCATCCTCTGCCAGAACGGAACAGTGGATCTTCACGGGAGGAAGATTTAATTCCTCTACGATGGTCATGTTATCGATCTTAACGGCGTCATCTACGGATTTACCCTTCAGCCACTCGGTAGCCAAGGAGGAAGATGCAATAGCTGATCCGCATCCGAAGGTCTTGAACTTAGCGTCTTTGATGATGCCGGTAGCCTCATCTACTTCGATCTGCAGGCGCATAACGTCGCCGCACTCGGGGGCACCTACAAGTCCGGTACCTACATTATTCTTCGATTTGTCCAGCGTACCCACGTTCTTGGGGTTCTGGTAGTGGTCGATCACTTTTTCACTGTATGCCATGGTTATTGGATATTATTCGTTTATAAAATTAATACTTACGGATCAATGATGCGCCCATTGAACGGTGTCGAGGTCGATGCCCTCTTTGAACATTTCCCAAAGGGGGCTCATTTCACGGAGCTTGTTGACCGTATTGGTCACCTGCTCGATGGTGAAATCGATCTGTTCTTCAGTGGTATATCGTCCCAATCCAAAACGGAGAGAGCTATGAGCCAAGTCGTCGCCCAGTCCCAGGGCCTTCAACACATAGGAAGGTTCAAGGGAAGCCGAAGTACAAGCAGATCCGGAGGAAAGTGCGATGTTCTTGTTGAAGCCCATCATGAGTCCTTCCCCTTCCACATACTTGAAGGAGATATTGGTTACATGAGGCAGGCGCTGTTCCTTATCACCGTTGAGATATGACTCCTCTACTTTCAGCAGGGCGTTTTCCAATTTATCGCGGAGTTTGATGATGCGGGCGGTATCGGACTCCATTTCCTGCATGCAGATCTCACAGGCTTTTCCGAAACCAACGATGCCGGGTACGTTGAGGGTACCGCTGCGCATGCCACGCTCATGTCCACCTCCATCGATCTGGGCGGTAACTTTCACGCGGGGATTTTTGCGACGCACATAGAGGGCGCCAACACCTTTAGGACCGTACATCTTGTGTGCGGTAAAGGCCATGATGTCGATGCCATCCTTATTTACATCAACCGGGATCTTACCGACGGCTTGTACACCATCGGTGAAGAAGAGTACACCGTGTTTGCGGGCGATGGCACTGATCTCACGCACGGGCATGATGGTACCGATCTCGTTGTTTGCATACATGATGGCGATCAGGATGGTCGTTGGCTTAATGGCCGCTTCCAGTTCCTGCAGGTCGATCAGCCCGTTTGGTTTTACGTCGAGGTAGGTCACTTCGCCACCCTCGCGCTCGATATGCTTACAGGTATCCAGAACTGCTTTGTGCTCGATGTTGCAGGTGATGATGTGATTGCCCTTGGAGGCATACATATCGAATACGCCCTTGATGCCAAGGTTGTCTCCTTCAGTAGCACCGGAGGTGAAGATGATTTCTTTGGGGTCGGCGCCGATCAGTTTGGCCACTTGCTCACGGGCATAATCAACGGCTTCCTCTGCCTTCCATCCGAAGGGGTGATTGCGGCTGGCAGCATTCCCAAAACTTTGGGTAAAATAGGGTATCATGGCCTCTACCACCCGCGGATCGCAGGGGGTGGTGGCGTTATGGTCGAGATAAACAGGTAGGTTTAGCATAGCGTGTTTAATAGTTCGAATAAGAAACGCAAAATTACCGCAAAAGGTTGTAGGGGAATATGGTATTTTCGAAGGGATTTGTGAATTTTCTGGATTCGAAAGCCATTTCTAATCATTTGGAAGCCATGGAGAAGGTAGAACACATTGGGATTGCGGTCCGTTCCCTCCCCGAGGCCGTCCCCCGATACGAACAACTGTTGGGATCACCCTGCTACAAGACCGAGGAGGTGGCCTCCGAAAAGGTGCGGACGGCGTTTTTCCGGACCGGGGAGACCAAAATAGAGCTGCTGGAATCCATGACCTCCGACGGGGTCATTGCTCAATTCATTGAAAAACGGGGCGAGGGACTGCATCACATTGCCTTTGCCGTGGCCGACATACGGGCGGAGATGGAAAGAAAAAAGGCGGATGGGTTTCAATTGCTAAACACCGAACCCAAGGAAGGTGCAGATAATAAGCTGGTGTGTTTTATTCACCCGAAGTCAGCCGGAGGGGTTTTGGTGGAGTTGTGCCAAGACCGAAATGCAAATTAGTTTGAATAGTTTGAGTAGTTTAAGCAGTTCGAATAGAAACCAACTCCTCAAACTATTCAAACTCCTCAAACTTTTCAAACTTGATTTCGTGCTAAACCACCGTTTATTCCAATTATCATTGATCGTACGCGACTACGATGAGGCCATTGAGTTTTACGTAAATAAGTTGGGCTTTACCCTGGTTGAGGATACCGTGATGAGTGAGACAAAACGCTGGGTGGTGGTATCGCCGGGAGAGAATAGTTGTAAGTTATTGTTGGCAAAAGCGGCGAATGAACATCAATTGTCGCGGGTGGGTGATCAGACCGGTGGACGTGTTTTTTTATTCATGCATACCAACGACATACACGCGGATGAAATACGATTAAAAGAAAATGGAATAAAGATTGTTCGTGGTCCGGTTACGGAACCCTTCGGGAAAGTGATCGTGTTCGAAGATCTGTATGGAAACCTTTGGGATTTGGTTCAGCCCGCCGAAGGCGGGCAGTTTGAGTAGTTTGAGAAGTTTGAAGAGTTTGAGCAGTTGGATTGTACCCTAACCATTCAAACTATTTAAACTTCTCAAACTATTTAAACTTCTCAAACTATTCAAACTTTTTAAACTTCCTCTACTCGATTCCTAGGATGGAGATGGCTGCTTGCGCTGCGATTTGGGAGGCATCCTTCTTATTGAATGCCTTTCCTTCTGCAATGCGTTCGCCATTGATGACGGCGGCAATGGTGAAAAGTCGACGGCCGCGTTCGAGTTTTTCGTTGAGCGTAACGAACTCCAAGGTTTTGCCCTGTCGATTCACCCAACCGTACAATTTATTTTTCAGATTCAGGTCGAGCGACTCGAGGTCATCCATCGACAGATGAGGCTGAATCAAGTTGCGTACCACCCATTTGTCGGTATATGCATACCCTTGATCCAAATAGATGGCACCGACCAGTGCCTCCAACGTATTGCCAAAAATCTGGCTGCTTCGAAGGGCTCCGTCGGAGCGATTGAAAAGAGCAATCTTATTGATGCCCATTCGCATCGCAATATCATTCAGCTGTTGACGATTGACCATCTTGCTGCGCATCTCCGTGAGAAAACCCTCCCCCTTGTACGGATACCGCTTGAAAAGATATTCAGCTACGAGTGAACTAAGAATGGCATCCCCTAAAAATTCCAATCGCTCATTGTTCTGATCGATCGGGTCTTTGAGCGAACGATGCGTGAGGGCGAGTTCGTATAAACTGAAATTACGGGGACGAAATCCCAACAGGTTGCGCAAATTCTTTCGGAATATCCGCTCTTCGGCCGACCCGAATATCCGATGCAACAAGTTGATGCTATCAGGCATATTTCTTCACGATCACACAGGCATTGTGTCCACCAAAACCAAATGTATTGCTGAGGGCCGCCCGTACGGGACGTGCCTGCGGTTTATTGAACGTGAAATTGAGCTTCGGATCCAATTCAGGATCATCGGTAAAATGGTTGATCGTAGGCGGCACAATATCATGTATCACCGCTTGAATACTAGCAATGGCCTCAATAACACCGGCAGCTCCCAGGCAATGACCCGTCATCGATTTAGTCGCACTGATGTTCAGTTTATATGCATGCTCACCGAATACCTGCGTGATGGCTTTCACTTCAGCACCATCACCTATGGGAGTAGATGTTCCATGTGTATTGATGTAGTCGATCTCATCCGGACGCATACCGGCTTCTTCCAAGGCGGCGATCATCACATTCTTTGCACCCAATCCTTCCGGATGCGGAGCAGTGATGTGATATGCATCGGCCGTAGCACCGGCACCAGCCACTTCACAATAGATCTTCGCTCCGCGGGCCAAAGCACTCTCCAATGTTTCCATCACCAAACATCCCGCCGCTTCGCCCATGACAAATCCGTCGCGGTCCTTATCGTAGGGACGACTGGCAGTCAATGGATCATCGTTGCGCTCACTCATGGCTTTCATCGCATTGAATCCGCCCACCCCAGCTTCGCTGATCACCGATTCCGCTCCGCCGGCGAGAATGATATCGGCTTTGCCGAGACGAAGAAGATTGAATGCATCCATGATCGCATGGGTACTGCTGGCACAGGCACTGACCACAGCGAAATTGGGTCCGCGCAAATTGTGACGCATAGAAATATGTCCCGCCGCAATGTCCAAGATCATTTTAGGAATGAAGAAAGGATTGAAACGCGGCGTACCATCCCCTTTGGCAAATTCAGTGACCTCGTGCTGGAACGTGACCAGTCCGCCAATGCCACTGGCAAATACCACTCCTACACGATCGGGGTTGATGTTGTCTTTATGCAGTCCCGCATCGGCCATGGCCTGATCACTCACCACCAATGCCAGTTGAGCAAAGCGATCTAGTTTGCGGGCTTCTTTTTTATCGAGGAATTGTGTGGGATCGAAGTTCTTGATCTCACAAGCAAAGCGGGTTCTGAATTTGCTGGCATCGAAGAGGGTGATGGGGCCTGCTCCGGACACACCGGCCAACAGTGCTTTCCAATACTCATCGAGGGTGTTACCAATGGGGGTGAGGGCACCGATGCCGGTCACCACTACGCGTTTCAGTTCCATACAGGAAAGTTAGTCAGAAGATTGGATTGAATGAAAACCGCCTTCTCAAGCCGGATTTCCGATCAAGAAGGCGGTTAAGCATGTATCGGTCGTTTCGTCGAATTTCGGCTGACGACTCGGAGTCAACTTATTTGGAATGCTCTTCCAAATAAGAAATGGCTTGACCAACAGTAGTGATGGTCTCAGCCTGCTCATCCGGAATGGAAATGTTGAACTCTTTTTCGAACTCCATGATAAGCTCTACGGTGTCCAACGAATCCGCGCCCAGGTCGTTGGTGAAGGAGGCCTCATTGGTCACCTCTGCTTCATCCACACCCAATTTGTCCACGATGATCTTCTTGACTCGAGATGCGATGTCTGACATGTGTTAAGGTTTTGTTTATTGGGTGCAAAAATATAGTTTTTGATCAAATTGCCATAGGTCAGACCGATTTTTCCAACCGGGCACAACTTATTGAAAACGAATGACTCAGGTTGTTTAATATCCGACCGAAATCATTGAACGCTTGATCGTGTCGCCATAAAATCGTATATTCATCTACTTCGTTTCTGCATGGCCCTGAAGATCATTGACCATAACAGTCCTGAATACCACGAAATGGTGCGGCTTCGCCAGGAGATCCTGCGTCGACCATTGGGCTTGACCCTGGAGCCGGATGAACTGGACACAGAGCGAGGGCATGTTCACATTGGTGCATTTGAGGAGGACAGTCTGCTGGGTTGTTGCATGTTGGTCAGGGAAGACAACCACACGGTACGCCTGCGGCAGATGGCCGTTTCAGACAAACTTCAGCGAAAAGGAGTAGGAAAAGCCCTGATGAATTTTGCCGAAAACATTGCTCGTGACCAGGGCTACAAAAACATGATCATGCATGCCCGCAAACACTCGGTCGGCTTCTACGAGAAAATGGGATATAAGGTCACCAGTACCGAATTCACGGAAGTATCCATCCCGCACGTGGTGATGGAGAAATCACTCTAGTCTTTTTTGACAAAGGCCCGCAGCCAGTCTCTCAACTGCAACCGTTTCTCGTCGGTCAATGCCTCTTTGGGGACCAACCAAAAAGAACGAGGATCAAAATAAAGGTGAAAGAAAAAAGGTGTCTCCTTCCACCGATCCAATTGGTTCCAATCCCAGTTATTCCCCTTCCCTTCGTGTTCCAATGAAAACCCGGTTTCAGCGAACTGCATTTCAAATGAATGGCGAAAAGCCCGCGTCTGTCGGTAAACGATCCAAGGCAAGAACCACCAACAGGCGATCATCAGCATCAGCCACAAGCAAGAACTGATCAAGAAAGCAACAGGCGTAACGGCTTTGAGCAGATACAACGCCAGCGATCCAATGGCAAAAATGTTGACGGCAATGATCAGCAAACGAATCTCGATGCGGCTGATGAAGTGATAGCGAAGTGCTTGCATCACCTGTCGCTTTTCATAGGCAAAAGCGATACGCATGGATTAGCGAGGCGTTTTCAGGTCAGTTTCTCCGATCTCCCAACTGCCTAATTTCTCACCCTTAGTACCCAGAAAATCTACTGTGAGTTTGCGACTACCTTTGGGACCGGAGATCGTGAAACGTCCGTAATTATTTTTCTGATCGAGCCCAAAAACACGCAACGGATTGTTGGCCTCCGGACCATCAAATTTGTGTGTGCCGGATGTGAGCGGACTCACCGTAACATCATAGAGCGGATAAGTGCCGGGACGTGTCATCTTGATTACTTCACTGTGGTGGCGATCGCCGCTGATGAATACCACCCCATTGATTTTGTAAGAGCGAATGAAATCGAGAAACTCTTGTCGCTCGATCGGGAAATCGGTCCACTTATCGTAAGGCGACACATCATTCAGTGCCTGGCTACCTACAACGATGAATTTGAAAACCGCATTACTGGCGAGCAAAGCATCTTTCAGCCAAGCCATTTGTTGTGCACCCAACATGCGCTTGTCGGGATTGGGCATACCATTGATCGAATCTTTTGTGCGCTCATCGCTTCTCCACCAACGATCGTCCAACAAAAAGAAATCCGCATCGTTGTGTTGAATCTTGGTATAGATCCCTTGACCATTCTCACCGGCTGATTTATTGGGGAAATAAGCGTTGAATACTTTGCGGCTTACCTCTTTTAGCTCGTAGCTTTTGCCGCTGTTGTTGGGACCAAAATCATGATCATCCCAAATTCCATAATGGGGCATGGCTTTCCAAAGCGGTTGTAACACGCCCAGTGAACGATCGCGACTGGCTCTGTTCCAGAGTCCCCACTCACTATAATAATCTACCTCTCGGGTATACCAGGCATCTCCCAGCCAAAGCATGAACGCAGATTTCTCTTTCGCCATAGGGGCGAAAATGCTGCTGTCTTGTCCGTATGCGCGACCGGGACGATCATAAGAAGCTTCATTGAAATAAGAGCAGGAACCGGCAAGGAAAGAAAAATCAGGTGCAGGTTTACGCCATTGCCATAGCTCTTTTGTCGTGAAAGAACCACCGCGATCGGTTTTCTTTCCGTTGACAAAAATGAAATAATCGTAGGTAGTATTGGGCTCCAAGCCGCCAATGGTGACCGTGATCGGATTGAAATCCTTTCCCAACTCACCCGCGTATTTCACCTCTTTATTCATCTCCTTTCCACTCAACCCGTATCGAATGGAAACCGCTTTCACTTCCGAAGAAACTTCCGTCCACACCCGCACATCACGGAGTTCTACACCCGCCAGCATGGGACCGGAAATGACACGGGGTTGTGCAAGCAGCACAAAAGGAAGAAGGAGTAGAATCAGCAGGATTCGTTGCATGAGAAATTGTTTAGAGTAGAGGGTTGAGGGTTGAGATCTCTACACTCTACTCTCAACCCTCAACCAAATTACTTACGCATCTGCTTCGCCTCGATACTGAGGGTGGCATGGGGAACGGCACGGAGGCGTGCTTTGTCGATGAGTTTTCCGGTCACGCGGCAAACACCATAAGTTTTATTCTCGATGCGCATCAACGCTTTTTCGAGGTGGTCGATGAAGGTGATCTGGCGGCTGGCCATCTGGCTCAGTTGTTCGCGCTCCATGCTCACGCTTCCATCTTCCATGGTCATGTAACGTGCATCCTCAAAATCACCGCTTTCGTCTTTGCGGGTGATCAGTCCCTGCAGGTAAGCCAATTCTTTCTTGGCAGCATCCAACTTGCGGGTAATGATCTCGCGGAACTCAGCCAAGTCGGAGTCGGAATAACGCATGGTCGGTCCTGTCGGCAAACTTGGTTTGGAATCCAATACCGAACGGGTAAAATCAGGTTCATATTTAACCGCGCTTCTGGTGGTGAGCTTTGGCATCACCACTTTGGCGGGACGAGGAGGTTCCTTCTTGGTTACCACCGGCGCTTTGGGCTTGATGGATACCAAGCTGGAGGGATCATTTTTCTTGGAGGCGGCCTTCACCGGTGGCGCTGGAGCTGGTGCTGGTGCACTGACTGGCTTAGCAGCAGGCTTGGCAGGAGCGGCTGGTTTTACAGCGGCTTTGGGAGCCGGTGCGGCAGGTTTAGCTGCGGGTTTCGCAACAGGTTTTGCCACGGGTTTAGCAGCAGGTTTTGTAACGGGCTTGGCCACAGGTTTTGCTACAGGCTTGGTCGCTGGCTTTACGGCCGGCTTCTTAGCAGCGGGCTTTACAACGGGTTTGGCTGCAGGTTTTGCAGGCTTAGCGGCCGGCTTCTTGGCAACAGGCTTTGGTTTAGGAGCTGGCTTTTTAGCAACTGGCTTGGCTTTGGGAGCCGGTTTTTTTGCAGCAGGTTTTGCCTTTGGAGCAGGCTTAGCAGCTTTCTTGGGGGCGGTTTTTTTCTTAATGGCCATAGGTTAGCCTTTTTTTGTGACCGTTACAGTCAGGTTTTCACCGTTTATTTCAATTTCTTGTGCCTGAGGCCCGCTTTCAAAAGTCAGGTCGTCAGCCAGGATTTCCGCGCAAATATAGTCTTTAAAGCGTCCGAAAGCCTCAGTCAGCACCGGGGGCGCAAAAAGGCTGATTTGTATGCGATCGGTCAGTTCAAAACCGCTGTCCTTTCGAATCTTCTGGACCCGATTCACCAGCTCCCTGGCCTGCCCTTCGGCAAGCAGTTCCGGGGTCAGGTTCAGGTCCAACGCCACCGTGATCCGGCCCTTGCTGGCAACGGTCCAACCCGGTACATCCTCGCTGGTGATATCCGTTTCGGAAACCTGCAACTCAAACGGCTCCCCATCCAGCGCTACCTCTTTGCTTCCTTGCTGCTCCAACTGAGCGATATCCTCTTGACTGAAGGCAGCGAGCACAGCGGTCATGGCCTTCATCTTGGCTCCGAGTTTTTTACCCAGGGCAATGAAATTGGGCTTGATCTTTTTGCGGATGAAAGTGTTGGTTGGATCGAGATAGTCCAACTCCTTCACGTTTACTTCGGCCTTGATGAGATCTGCTACCCGTTCCAATTGACGCTTCATGTTCGGATCGAGTACGGGGATCATCATCTTTTGCAAAGGCTGACGCACATTGATCTTTACTTTCTTGCGGAGCGACAAAACCAGTGAACTGGCATCTTGCGCCCAACGCATTCGCTCTTCCAGTCCGGCATCAATGCGAGTAGCATCCGATATCGGAAAATCAGCCAGGTGTACCGAATCAACCGCATGTTTTTTAGTAACGGTATTCAACTCTCTAAAGAGAAGATCACTGAAAAAGGGTGAGATAGGAGCCATCAACCGAGCTACGGTTTCCAGGCATTCATACAATGTTTGATACGCCGCGATCTTGTCGTTTCCATACTCACCTTTCCAAAAACGACGGCGACAAAGCCGCACGTACCAGTTACTCAACTGCTCATCCACGAAATCCTCAATCAGTCTTCCGGCTGCAGTTGGCTCATAATCCTCCATGGCTGTATGCACTTCTTTTACAAGTGTGTGCAAAGAAGAAAGGATCCAACGATCGATCTCTGGTCGTTCCGACAACGGAATATCGGGCTCTTTATATTGAAACCCATCTAAATTGGCATAGAGCGCAAAGAACTGGTAGGTGTTATACAACGTACCGAAGAATTTTCGTTGCACTTCCTGTATACCGTCGATGTCGAATTTGAGATTATCCCAAGGAGAGGCATTCGTAACCAAATACCAGCGAGTAGCATCTGCCCCGTATTTGTCAATGGTTTGGAAAGGATCCACCACATTGCCCAGGCGCTTACTCATTTTGTTACCGTTCTTGTCCAACACCAGTCCGTTACTAACAACGGTCTTATATGCCACAGAATCAAACAGCAAACTTCCGATCGCATGCAATGTGTAGAACCAGCCACGGGTTTGATCTACCCCCTCCGCAATGAAACTGGCAGGAAAAGCCGTACCACCATCGTTGCCATTCAATTGGTGATAGGCAAAGAAATTTTCAGGGCTGAGCGGACCATACGCTTGAGAACTGGTATCGGGCAATCCCCACTGTGCATAGGGCATGGCACCACTGTCGAACCAAACATCGATCAGATCCGGCACCCGTTTCATGGGTTGTCCGCTGGCACTGATCAATACAATATCATCTACATAAGGCTTATGCAAATCGGATACAAGCGAATCGATCGCTTGCTCCAAACCATCCATTCCTTTTTTAACGCCACGCATTTCCAGTCCGGCATCGATGGCCTTTTTAATAGCGGCCTTGAGTTCGGCAACCGTACCGATGCAAACCGATTCTGATCCATCCTCCGTACGCCAGATCGGCAAGGGAGTTCCCCAATAGCGACTTCGGCTGAGGTTCCAATCCACCATATTCTCCAACCAGTTGCCGAAACGTCCCTCCCCGGTGGAAGCAGGTTTCCAATTAATGGTCTTATTTAATTCAACCATCCGGTCGCGTAAGGCCGTGGTTCGAATGAACCATGCATCCAGCGGGTAATAAAGAATGGGCTTATCGGTGCGCCAGCAATGCGGATAAGAGTGTTCGTATTTTTCAACTTTAAAGGCGCGATTCTCTTTTTTCAGTTTGATGGCGATGTCTACGTTGACATCGACATAATCGGACTGGTCTTTATAATTCTTTACGTATCGACCACTGAATTCACCCAGTCCCTCTACAAATTTTCCCTCGCGATCTACCATGGTAAGTAACCCGATGCCATAGCGTTTGCCCACTTTATAGTCGTCTGCACCAAATGCCGGAGCGGTATGAACGATTCCAGTTCCGTCTTCCGTAGTTACAAATGAATCGGTGAGTACCCGGAAAGGATCACCACCGCAATGCTCGGGACGATTGGCTTCGAAAGGAAGCAATTGTTCGTACCTGCATCCCTCTATATCGGCACCCTTGAAACGATGCAAGATGGTCCAGGGTACGATCTTATCTTTTTCATTATAAGCCGCGAAATCACCGTCCTGCCCCTCTGCTTTAAAATGTTTGGAGAGCAAGGCCTCGGCGAGTACCACGTGAATTTCCAGTTGCGTGTAGGGATTGATCGTGCGCACCAGCACATAATCAATATCGGCTCCAACGGTGAGTCCGAGGTTAGAGGGAAGTGTCCAGGGCGTAGTGGTCCATGCCAGAAAAAAACAATCAGCCCCTTTGGTTTTATCGAATAGAAAAGCGGAGCGATCGTTTGAAATGGCCTTGAACATCGCCACTACAGACGTATCCTTTACACTCTTGTAGGTACCCGGCTGGTTGAGTTCATGTGAACTGAGCCCGGTTCCGGCGGCCGGCGAATACGGCTGGATGCTTACACTTTGATAGAGCAACCCTTTTTTATAGAGTTCACTCAACAACCACCAAAGGGTTTCAATGTAACCGTTCTCAAATGTGATGTAAGGATGTTCAAGATCGACCCAATATCCCATCTGGGTAGTGATCTGATCCCATTTATCCTTGTAACGCAATACAGCCTCGCGGCATTTGCGGTTGTATTCCTCTACCGTGATCTTGACACCGATGTCCTCTTTGGTGATGCCCAATTCTTTTTCCACCCCCAATTCAATGGGCAGACCATGTGTATCCCATCCTCCTTTGCGTTTTACCTGATGGCCACGCATGGTTTGATAGCGACAAACCAGGTCTTTCAGCGTACGCGAGATCACGTGGTGTATGCCCGGCATGCCGTTGGCACTGGGGGGGCCTTCATAAAATACAAAAGCAGGCTTCCCCTCGCGGATGGTTACGCTTTGCTGAAACGTGTTGTGCTGCTTCCAATAATCCAGCACCTCCTTTTCCAAGGTGGGCAGATTCAATCCGGTAAACTCGCGGTACTTGGCGGACATATTGATTTTTCGGTCCGCGAAAATACGGATTAGGGTTGAGGAGTAGAGGGTAGAGGGTTTAGGGTTGAGCGCTCAACATTCAACTAGAATTTCGAGTAGCGGAAATGAAAGAATCGCTGATCGCGGATCTTGATGCTATCGGGTGCAGCGGCAGAGGGCGTTACACCACCCCGGTAGTAATTCAGGATCTCCAGTTTTGCTGTTTGTCCCGACGCGGTACGAATCACCAGGGTGCGACCAGGAATGGGCGTGAGCAGGTTGGTGGGACCATCATAAGTATACCAGGCACGACCCGATCCACGGGGAATGGCATAAGAAACAGGATGATTATCTACCCGGAAGGTGGAATCGGCCGGAACCGCGTTGAGCGATTCAAAACTGCCATTGAAAACAAAGGCACCACCGGATCCGGGACCACTGGTTACATTGTTGATCCGAATGGTCGTACCGGCAAAGGCGAGATCCCATCGGTTGCTGTTCGAGTCGGTGTTGGGGATCCATTGACCACTCTCCAGACTAAAAAATGAATACCGACCAGCACCCACTGGTTGTCCCTGTGGCGTGCTTCCCACAATAGTGTCACCAGGCAGATTACGAACAGTAACTACCTTCCCTTCGGTGGTAACGGAATAAGCACGCTGATCAATGGTGGGCGTGGGTTTGTCTTTTTCACAAGCGGTCAAGAAGATAATTGATGAAAGGATAAGGATTGAGGTACGCATAGGAATTAGTTGAGGGTTTAGGGTTGAGGTTTAGTGTTCGAGGTTTAGAGTTGAGAGTTGAGTTTTAAAGTTTAAAGTTGACCGTTACATATACGTTCCGGCCGCGGAAATTGGGTAG
>CAYYXC010000020.1:0-17218 GCA_964475505.1 uncultured Chitinophaga sp. | reverse complement strand
TCGCCTTCAACGCCAAGTTCCTGATCGAAATGCTGGGCGCGCTGGAAAGCAAAGAGGTGGTTGTGTCTCTGTCTACCCCCACAAAAGCAGGTATTATCAAACCCACCTCACAGGAAGAGAACGAAGAGGTGTTGATGCTGGTTATGCCGCTGATGTTGAATCAATAAAAGTATATCCCATTGAATTTAATCCCCTCCGGCTCGAGGGGATTTTTTATTTTTAGGAATGTCCTTCGTCTGCATCCGACAATACAACACCTATGTGCCCGCTCACATTGCAATGGGAAAACTCCGAGAGGCTGGAATAGAGGCGCACCTCCAGGATGAACATACGGTAACAATTGATCCGCTGCTGAATCTCGCCGTTGGCGGAATCAAACTACTTGTAAAAAACGAAGAAGTGGAAACGGCCGAAAGAATTTTAAGTGAGCTCCCTGAAACAGATAATCTAACCTAACCATGAACCAACAACTGATCGATTATTTTCAATCGCTCGAACAGCGACCCCTGGAACGGCTTGGCTTACTGGTCGGAGGTCTTCTTTTCTTCTGGATTTTAGAAGGCGCGATCCCGCTAACGACACTTGTCTACAAAAAAAATAAATGGCGGCACGCCGGGGTGAATTTTACTTTCACGCTTCTTCACCTGATTCTTCATACCGGACTTGCCATCCTGATCGTACAGCTTTCGGATTGGTGCAGATCCAGCGATTTTGGAATGGTGTATTGGACAAATGCAGGCATCGGCGGAGCCATCCTGATCGGTGTGCTGGCGCTTGACTTCAGCAGCTGGCTGGTACATTGGGTAATGCACAATCAACCCTTTCTTTGGCGATTTCATGTGATTCATCACAGCGACACGAAGGTGGATGTAACCACGGGACTCCGTCACCACCCGGGCGACAGTCTATTAAGAGGCATTTTTTTTCTGCTCTTGATCTTTGTTTCGGGGGCACCCATGTATTCGGTGATGATATACCAAACACTAGTGGTTGTTTCAACCGCCTTTACACACGCAAACATTGCGCTTCCAAAAAATATAGACCGAGCACTCTCTTGGATCTTGGTTTCTCCCAACATGCACAAAGTGCATCATCATTGGAAACAACCCTATACCGACAGTAATTATGGTGCGGTATTCTCCGTGTGGGATCGCCTGTTTCGCACCTGGACACATTTACCCGCAGAGCAGATCCGGTACGGGTTGGACCGCTATTATCCGGCAGAGAAAGATGAATCGGTGGGCGATCTGATGATATTTCCCTTCCGAAAGCACAAAGAGTGACTAGAATTGTCCCTGTTTTCATAAGCAGATGGACACTTACCAATAGTTTTGCATCATGATCGTTTCTGCCTTGATCCCCGCCCGTTATGGTGCTACACGCTTTCCGGGTAAACTCATGCAATCGCTTGGTGGCATTTCCGTTATCCGACGCACCTACGAGGCGGCTCGCGCAACGGGACTTTTTCAAGAAGTGATCGTCGCTACCGACAACGACGAGATCGAAAAAGAAATTCAATCGGTGGGGGGAATTGTTTTTCGAAGTAAACAACCGCACGAAAGCGGTACCGACCGAATCGCCGAAGCGGCTTCATCGCTCGAAACAGACCTGATCATCAATATACAAGGAGATACCCCCTTCATTAAGAAAGATCCGCTGCAACGATTAATCGGATTGTTCTCCGATGCATCAGTTTCGGTAGCATCCATGATGCAGGTCCTGGAAAAACCGGAAGAGATCGATGATCCAAACTTTGTGAAAGTAGCCATTGATCACAAAAACAATGCGCTGTTCTTTAGTCGAAGCCGGATTCCATTTCCGCGCGATCCGGGTTCATCCGTCACCTATTACGAACACATCGGTGTGTACGCATTTAGAAAAAAGGCATTACTCGATTTTGTGCGTTGGCCCATGGGTACACTGGAAAGCATCGAAAAGGTTGAGTGTTTGCGTTTCCTTGAAAACGGCGTTTCGATCCGAATGCTAACGGTCGACTACCTGGGTGTTGAGATCGACACTCCTGAAGACTTGAAGAAGGCGGAGAAACTTTTATAATTAAGTATAAGCATGAAATTCAGAAATTTTAAACTGGTCGGCTATGTAGTGTTTGGTCGGGGTTGTTTTGATCAGCTGGATGAAATTTTATCGCCCCACCGAAAACCGGGGCTCCCCATGGTTTTTTTGGTCGATCATTTTTTTGAAGGGAAGCCGCTCCCCAACCGCATTCCGCTTCGCGACAATGACATCATAATGTATGTTGATGTAAGCAACGAGCCGAAAACCATATATGTAGATGAGTTGTCCAACCGGCTAAAAGAAACCTTTGGTGGAGTCAGCGGCATCGTGGGTATTGGCGGGGGTTCCACCATGGATTTGGCCAAAGCTGTTTCGTTGATGATGAACAACCCGGGGTCTTCTGCCGATTACCAGGGTTGGGACCTGGTAAAAATGCCCGGCGTGTACAAGGTGGGTATTCCCACGCTAAGTGGAACGGGTGCTGAAGTGTCGCGCACTACGGTGCTCACCGGTCCAACCCGGAAACTGGGAATGAACTCTGATTTCACCCCATTCGATCAGATTGTATTGGATCCGGAGTTGACAAAAAATGCGCCTGTGAATCAGCGCTTCTATACCGGGATGGATTGCTATATACATTGTATAGAAAGTCTGGAGGGAACCTTCTTGAACGAATTCAGTAAAAGTTATGGGGAGAAGGCGCTGGAATTGTGCCGAAAAGTTTTTGTGGAGAAAGATCGTTGGGATGATGAATCAGACGATCAACTCATGATGGCCTCCTATGCCGGTGGGATGAGCATTGCCTATTCACAAGTGGGTGTTGCTCATGCGGTGAGCTATGGTTTGAGTTATTTGTTGGGGACTAAGCACGGAATAGGAAACTGCATCGTAATGGATCACCTGGAAGAGTTTTACCCCGCCGGTGTAAAGGAATTTAAATACATGGTGGAGAAGAATGGTATTGAAATTCCCAAAGGCATTTGTAGCGGATTGACAGATCAGCAGTTTGATCAGATGATCGATGTATCACTTGGGATGAAACCGCTCTGGGAAAATGCGCTGGGCAAGGACTGGGAAAAGAAAATGACGCGCGATCGGCTTCGCAAGTTATATGAAAAATTATAGGCGATGATCGGAAAACGTTCGGCTAAATACCTTCGCTACTTGTCGGGCGCACCCCGAATTGATGCGGAACGCACGGGAGAGATCCTATCGGTGAATCCGACCGTTGCTGCGACTCGCCAAGAAGCCGAACGTATTCATATATCGGTCCACGATTACTCAGCCGATAGCCTGGATATTCAAGAGTATGATAAAATAGATCAAACCTTTTCCTACCGGGAAAAAGAAACTGTTTCCTGGATCAATATTGATGGCATTCGAAAAGAAGATGTGGAGGCGGTATGTGCGCATTACAACGTACACGCGTTGATCACCGAAGATATTCTGAGTATTGGGCAGCGACCGAAAATGGATGAGATGAATGATCACGTGTTCTGTTTGCTGAACATGCTTTATTTCAACGAAGAGAAGAAAACAATAGAGTCCGAACAGATCAGTATTGTATTAGGGAAGAATTTTGTGCTGTCCTTTCAGGAAGATGCGAGCCGGGATGTATTCAATCCAATTCGACACAAGCTCTCTATTCCCAAAAGTCAACTTCGCCAGCGGTCGGCCGACTATCTCTTATACAGCATGCTCGACTTGATAGTGGACAACTACTACCTGGTGATGGAAAAAGTGGGCGATCTGGTTGAATCGTTAGAAGATGAAGTGAGTCGAAAAAGCAACAAGCGCTCGTTGGCACGCATCAATCAATTGCGCAAAGAGATGATCGTCATGAAGCGGAACGTATCGCCGGTGCGCGACTTGGTCGCCGGCATTTTGCGCAGTGAGTCTGATTGGTTAGAAGAGCGCACCATGAAATACTTCAAGGATGTACACGATCATATATTGTTGGCAGTGGATCTGAGTGATAACTACCGCGATGTAATGATCAGCGTGCAAGACCTATACATCAGCAATGTGAACCTGAAGTTGAACGAGGTAATGAAGGTGATGACCATTGTTACCTGTCTGCTCGCCCCCGCCACGGTAATTGGTGGAATATTCGGGATGAATTTTGATGTGATTCCCGCCGCCCATCATCCGTACGGATTTTATGCAGCAATCGGGCTGATGTTCCTGATTCCCGGGGCTATGCTGGTGATAATGAAAAAACGGGGATGGTTTTAGCCATCCCCGTTGAATCAATTACGTTCTATTAGGACCGTTCCGATAAAAATGTTTCGCGCGACTTGATTTGTGGGTCGGCGCTTTTTCCTTTCTCCTCTACTTTTTTAGCGAAGGGCTTCCAGTCTTTTTCCAGAATGGCTTCGAGTTCAGTAATAGCTTTTTTCGTGTCTGAAGACAAGAGTTCAATGTTTTTGATCTCATTCTGGCTGGGCGCTCCCTGATAGCCGGCCACTTCATTGTAAAGCGTAGCCAGCTTCTCTTTCAGCTGTGGCGGGGCCGATCCCACATAATTATCTCCGGTAGTTACCACCAATGTTGATTTGAGTTTATCCAGCTTAGCTTTTATGGCCGATGCTGTTTTTGTAAACTCCTTTTGCTTTGAAAGGGTGTCACATTTTTCCAGCAGTTGATCTACCCGATAGGTTGTATATGCAACTTCTTCATTCAGGTTATACAGCTCCATTGAATAACGGAAATTGGCTTGTTTGTCGGCCAATGTAAAACCGGACGAAGGGTTGTGGTTGTAGGAGATGGATCCAGTGTAGGTTTGGTTTCCTTTAGTGGGCACAACCTTGTATGTCCCGGGTAAGACACGGGGACCAAAGAATCCGCCGCGCGCAAAGGTTTTTGCCTTTGCAAGCTTTGGCGCCTGCATCCTTCCATCCCAGTACATCATATTTATTCCTTTCTTTTTTCCGGGTGCGATGGATGCAAGTTTTTTTCCGGTCGAATCCTGGATCTCAAGTGTCATTTTTCCAAATGTGTGCCGATTCTTCAGGTAATAAACGATGCGTGCATCCCGATTGGGATTGGCGCCCACAAACTGTCCTGCATCGGCCGGCTTCCCAAATCCTGCGTCGTCGTTAAAGACCGCTGTGGGGGTAGGAAGCAATACAACTTCTTGTTGAAGTGTGGTTGTATTAATGGCGCGCAGCGGCGAGATATCATCGATGATGATCACACCCCTTCCGTGTGTGGCAAGCACAATGTCGCTGGTGGTTGGATCTTGTGCAATGTAATGAACGGGCACTGGTGGTAGGTTGTTTGTAAACGCCAACCAGTCTTGTCCTCCATTCAAAGAAACATATAGACCCATTTCGGTGCCGAGGAATAAAAGATTGGGCGATTTGAGGTCCTCGTGAATATGGCGAACAAAACCCTTTACACCATTCATCGGTAAGCGGATCCATGTTTTTCCTCCATCGGTTGTTTTGATGGCATAAGGAGTAAGATCGTTTTGTGTGTGTCCGTCCAGCGCCGCATAGGCCACGTTTTTATCGAAGCGGCTGGGCTCAATATGATAAACCCAAGTGTTCTTCGGCACAACAGAAGAGCCGGGGGTTCTGTTATTCCATGCCGACCCACCGTTTTCGCTGATCTGAATATTTCCATCGTCGGTACCCACCCAAATAATATTGGGATCTAATGGCGACTCCGCTATGGTGAAAATGGTACAGTGATTTTCTGCGCCGCTGTTATCGGCAGAAAGTCCGCCCGATTTATCCTGCTGCTGCTTATTGGGATCGTTAGTTGTAAGATCGAGTGATATCCGCTGCCAGGTTTCGCCTCGGTCTTCGGAGCGATGAACAAATTGACTTCCGACATAGATGCGGTCTGGCTGATGAGGACTCAGTGAAATAGGTGTGTTCCAGTTAAAGCGGAGTTTAGGTTCGCCGGCTTGTGGATAGGGCTTGATATTCTTCAGTGATTTTTTATCGATGTCGTATCGCCAAATTGATTCAGCCCCCTGCATTTCACTGTACGTAATGTTTTGGGTGGGGTGAGCAAGCACTCGAAACCCATCTCCCTCTCCGATTCGCTTCCAGTCGCCGTTGGTAATTCCGCCAAGTGCGGCAGAGGGACCATACCAAGATCCATTGTCTTGCAAACCACCATATACATTGTAGGGCGTCTTGTTGTCGATGCTTACGTGGTAGTATTGGCTGACGGGCAATCCCTTCACGTGTTCAAAAGTGTATCCCGCATCGCGACTGCGCCACACCCCTCCGTCGTCGCCCAGAATAATCTCATCCGAATTGTTCACGCCAAACCATATATCGTGCACGTCGGCGTGGATCCCGGAAAAAGAGCGAAATGTTTTTCCACCATCTCGACTCATAGCTCCATTCAATCCGGCTTTCGTAATGATGTCTGGATTTTTAGGATCGATCACAATGCGTGAGAAATAAAACGGTCGAACGGATAATTCAAAATCAGCATTCAAGTGTTTCCAGTTTGCGCCCCCATCATCGCTTCTATACAAACCCTTTTGTGCTGGTTTTTCACACTCAATAACTGAATACAGAATCTCTGGCTTGGAAGGTGCGGCAGCGATCGCAATGCGTCCAAGTTTTCCCGCCGGAAATCCGTTGTGGATTTTGTTCCAGGTTTTTCCGCCGTCAATTGATTTATATAATGCGCTTCCGTATCCGCCACTATTAAATGAATAGGCGGTGCGGCGAAATTCCCAGAAGGCCGCATAGAGTGTATTTGGATTGGAGGGATCCATGATCAACTCTGAGCAACCGGTGCTATCGTTCAAATAGAAAATCTTTTCCCAGGTCTTTCCACCGTCACTTGTTTTATATACTCCGCGCTCGGCGCTGTTGCCCCAAAGATTTCCAAGCACGCCCACAAAAACTTCCTGATTGTTTTTGGGGTTGATTCGAATGGCGCTGATGCGCTCTGATTTTTCAAGCCCGGTTTTGTTCCAGGTTTGTCCGCCGTCGATCGATTTATAAATACCATCTCCGACCGATACGCTGTTGCGCGTCCACACTTCGCCGGTTCCCACCCAAATCACTTTGTCGGGATTGGTTGGGTCAAGCGAAATGGCACCTATCGATTGATTGTGTTTATCAAACATCGGGAGAAAGCTCACGCCGGTGTTTTCAGATTTCCACACGCCGCCTCCGGCAGTACCAACCCACAGGATGCGCGGATTGGTTGGGTGTCCTTCCAGGTCGGTGATGCGACCGCTCATGACGGCTGGTCCGATTTGACGTGCGCGGATATCACCAAAAATATCCTCTCCGGTAGGGTTGGATTGGCTATAAGAAAAAAGGGCAGCCAACAAGGTGGCTGCCAGTAATGAAAATCGCATGATAGTATTTTTTAATTAGCGCTATAAGCGAACTCTTTGTCATCAATGGTTACGTTGGCCTCTGCTTTTTCAAACTTGATGGTTTGTCCGGCCTCGCCACCTACACGAATGGACATTGAAAATGGAATAAAGATTCCTCCAGCTTCTTGATAATCGCTGAACAGTGTTTCAATGACCGTTCCCTTTGTTGGGCCTTCTTGAGATGTTGTGCGGGTCATTAAAAGGGCACTGGTGGATTTATCAATAAAATAAGTCACAATATTATCAACGGGCTTTCCATCAACCGTCTTTGGCTTCTTCGTCATTTTAAGTGCAAAGCAGCTTGTACCATCAACGGTTTCGTCGGCAAGTTTTTCAACTTTATATCCGAGCGCTTTGTAGGTAACCATTACATCCGGCTCCTCGAGCAGGTCCTGAGCCAGGTTGGCGGCCTCCTCGGTGGTGGACTTCTCCGGACTCATGGTCATTTGGTTGGTTCTCCATGCGGTTTTTCCATCATACGCTTGCTGTACAAAATCGAGTCCCTGAAAATTTGCAGAAACTTTCATTTTGTTGGGGGCCTTCAGAAAAAGCACAGGTAGCTCCATTCCGCCCACATCAACCTTTGCGGTCATGCGCCAGGTGGTGTTCTTGCGGATAGCCTCTTCGCCTCCTACAGCTTTCACGTATCCGGCGATGATTTCCTCGGCTGTTTGAGAAAATCCTTGTGCTGCTACTATGAGCGCTAAAAAAAGTGTAGAGATTTTTTTCATTGGTGGTTTATTTGGGTTTTTTATAAATGGGGACAGTGCTACAGGGCTCACCATACATGATGCTCTTCGCCACGGGCTGTAATAGGCGAGTTATCTCGAGGTAAGCATCCGGACCAACCGGAAGATCGCCACAACCCTTCACCACAATGCGCTGATCGGCATATGTTGCGGGATCGATCTGATTGAGTCGCCGATGAAACAGATGTTGTCTGAACGCCTCGGGGGTTCCTTGAAAAACGTGCTTGGCAACGGGAGATAGGTAGGCGGCCACCAACATATATGCCCAAGCCGGAATTATTGCGTCGGCAGAACAGGTAACGGCCACATATTTGTCTTTGTAAACCGACCAATCCGTTTGCTTTAATGCCTCTCTAAAATCCTTCTCCTTTAGAATGAGTCCCATGAAAAGGTTATCCTTCAGGTCAAAAACCTTGATCTCCTCGCGGGGATACCAATCTTCCAGATTCAGGGTGATGAGTCCGCTTTCTGCAACCTTGTTTACGAGAATTTCTGACATCCTGTTGCAAATTTAGACGGGCATTGCCAGATACCGACAAACTCATTCTGTTAAAAAAAACCCGCCCCTAAAAAGAGGCGGGTCTGCAGTTAGTATTGGTACGATCAATAACGTATAGACCGCTTATCTTTTATTTCCGCTGCATTGCGCAACACAGAAAGTGGGTTATTTGGGCTGTATTGGTTGGTCAGCGACTGTTTGGCTTGGTCGGTTTTGGCTTTACGCTGGGCTTGAAGGTCCCCGGAAACCACAGGGGTGGTAGATTGCTGGTCAACACGCACCACAAAAACGCCGTTCATGCCCGGAATGGCGGTGTTTACCACCTTTCCTTGGTTGGCCGGATTAAATGCGGCACCGATCACGCGGGGCTCAAAGCCCACTGCGTTGTTCTGCACCCCGATCATGCGAAGACTATCAGCCACCTCGATTGTCTTTCCGCCGAGGGCTGTTGCCGCAGCCTCCAATGTGGTAATGTTTCCGGCTTTAGCCTGAAGGGCGGCCGCCTTTTTCTGATTGCGCAGGATAGGTTCTACTGAGGCCCGGGCTTTTTCCACCGATGCCGTTCCTTCCTCCAACACCTCTGTAACAGCCGCCACTATATAATTATTATCAACCCGCTCGGGCTTCAACACTTCGCCGAGATCCGCTTCATAAATGGCGCGGACCAGGGTTCTTGATAAACCAATACCGGGAATTTCGGAAGTCCATGAAGCAATATTGGGTGCTTGGTTGCGCACAAAGCCCTTGGATTTCCATTTCTTCTCGTAATTGCTTTCGAAGGCTTTGTGATCGCGGCTCTCGGCAGCAAATTCATTTGCTTGGTTAAGGGCCAGGTTATCTGTTTCTTGGCTGGCCACAATCTCTCTGGGCAGATACGCCACCTTGTAGTGTGTGGTGGGTTTAATGAAAGATTGGATCTCGATGTAGTGATATCCAAAAGAGGTTTTGACCACTTTGCGCTCTCCGGGTTTTCCGTCAAACAAAATAAACTTGGCAAACTCTGGGGCAAAGCCCTCGCTTTGAATTTGAGTAGAACTGAATGTCATTTCCCCGGCGGCTTGGCGACTACCATCTGACTGTGGGTTGTATTTATTAACCATTTCAGCCCAGTTGGCTCCCCCTTCAATGGCGCGCTTCACGCTGTCGATCTTAGCAGAAGCCACACTGTCTGTAAATCCACCACCGGCAATGTCTGTGGAAATAAGTACGTGGCGACATTTTACGGAGTCGGGTAAAATTTTTGATCCCATCATGCGGGCAACCACATAGCTGTTTGCATCCAGGTATGGACCAAATACACCGCCAACGGGCAAACGGAAGATGGAATCCTTTACCGGTATTTGAACGGTGTTCGCGTTGATGTATCCATCAAAATAAGAAGCGCCTTCACTGGCCAAAAACATTGAAACACTATCGGCTGTTGCTAACCGATCTTTCAATGTGGTAATCTCTTTCAGCACAGCGGCACTATCGGCAGCAGAGGGAGATGCGGAAAAAGATACATAAGCAATTGAGCGGGATTCTTGTTGCTTAAATAGCTTTGGGTATTTTTTTATGTAATCAGCAATCTCTCCGTCTGATATTTTAATCGTGCTATCGGGCACAGCAGCATAGAGTTCTCTTACAAAAGAGATCTTAGCCATGCGGCTTTCGTCGGCGTTTTGTTTTTCCACCAACCACTTTGGTGTGTTTATGCTGTTTGAAAGAAGTGAGTTGAATTTCTCATATTGTCTTTCCAACACCATGTTATTTAACAACTGGTTGAGTTGTGTTTTTTGATTGGCGTCACCACTCTTTCGTATTTGTGCAATTGTTTGTTGAACGGCAGCCGGATTATATGGCTCTTGAGGGTTGCTCAAATATTGACGGGCAATAGCAGATGGATTGGTTCCATAAAGTAGATCATTCAACTCCTTTTTTCCAACAGCAATACCAAGCTTTGAAAAAGATTGCTCGAGAAGAAGCCGGTTGATTTCTTGATTCCACGCTTTATCCAGCGCCTGCTGAGACAAGGCAGCTGTTTGAGGATATCCTTGTGACTTAAGATTTTCTTCTTCTAAAAGGACCTTGTCGTTGAATTCATCAAAAAGAATGTCCTCTCCATTAACGGATCCAATCTTATTAGGAAGTGAACCAAAACCGCGGGACTGGCTTGAAAAATAGTCGGTAAGAATAAAACCAACTAAGGCGAGGGCAATCAACACAACGGTGACCTTCGCGTACTTGTCCCGTATATCCTGTATAACAGACATAAATACAATTATTTAGGGGGGCAAAAATAGGTTTTTATAAGGTATCTTATATGGTGTTGAGGGCTAAAATACGACGCTTAATTTTTATAGTACATTGATAATCAAGACAAAAAAGATATATGGTTGGAAATAGTGCCTTCTTAAGAATAATAAATGATGGGGTTTTTTCTCCCCATTTGATGTGTGAATTGGGTGTGGATTATGTGGATACTCGCTTTTTTTATACTCCCTTGTCTGTCGGCTTATTGTGGATTTTTATCTGCTGGGGTATTTTTAATTTTTGGTTTGGTAATAAGGGATGTGTTATCAACAGTCATTTTAAAATCCGTTTTTTTTCTCTGATCTGATTAATAAACTCAATTACAGGTATTTGTAATAGTATTTGTCCTTTATTTTATTAGTTATTAACATTTCCACAGCTGTAATAATAATAGTGTTTTAATAAATAAATAGAATTATAAATACTATTAAGAAGGGGGAATTTATAGTTTTTACTATTCGGTTTGTTTAGTCGAATATTGTCAAATGAATACAAAAACCTCCTTTTTCGTTTTTCTCCTGTCATCTCTTTCACTTGGAACTTTTTTACATGCTCAATCTTTTTCTTTTCCTGGTACAAGAATGGGTAATTATACGGGTGTTCAATCTGTTTTTTTTAACCCGGCACAAGCGGCCGATTCAAGGTATAAACTAGACTTTAACCTTTTTGGTTTAAATGCAGGTTTTGGAAATAACAAAGCCTCCTTCACTCTACAAAACGTTTTTTCCTCCTTTAATTCAACTGATGCTACAAACAGTCTTTTTAGCGGAGATGGAAGAATAAACGGACAATTGAATGTAGATGTTTTAGGTCCCTCTTTTCTCATTAGTCTACCCAAAAAAGCAGGTATAGTATTAACTACAAGGCTTCGTGCGCAAGTATCTGTTTCTGATTTAGATGGAAACTTAGCAAAATCAGTGATCGAAGATTTAAATAGTGAATTAACACTACCCTATACAATCAGTTCCGGAAATAACATGCGGATTAATTTAAACGGATGGGCTGAATATGGTTTAAGTTATGCCCGGGTACTTAAAGAAAGTGGACGCCATTTTTTAAAAGGAGGAATAACTGTAAAATATCTTGCTGGTGCGGGAAATAGTTATGTTCAATTAGATCAATTTTCCGGAACGATCATTGAAAACGCAAATCCATCCAACCCAACACTTCTTCTGGCACCCGGTTCTCGTGGTGTAATTGGTTTGGGAATTAGCGGTGCTATGGGTGAAATCACCCCTTCAGGTTTATTCAATTCAACCAGTAGCGGATTAGGGATGGATCTCGGTGTTACTTATGAATACAGGACCTCTAATAATCAAAAACATCCATATAAGTTTAAAGTATCAGCCTCAATATTAGATATCGGATCAATTAAATACCAGCGTGACTTAGCCCGTAGCGGGACGTTTGCAATGTTGGTAAATACAATTCCAGGATACGACCTAAAGAATCTTCAAGGTGTTTCTTTTGATAATTACAAACAAGTTCTATCATCTAATCCAAACTTTACTCCGTCTGTTAATAATAGCAATCCAACATTAAAAGTAAGTCTCCCCACCACACTTCAACTTTACACCGATTTTCACCTTATTAACAATTTTTATCTATCGGCCGGTACCCAACTTTCATTAGTAAACAAATCAAATCCTGAAAACCCATTCTATTATTCAGGATTTACTGTTACCCCAAGATATGAGGGAAAAGCACTTGGTTTATATATACCAGTTAATTATAATTCACTCACCCAACTTAATATGGGAGCCACGCTCCGAGTGGGACCGATCTATGTTGGATCAGGAAGTATTCTATCTGCATTGGTTGGTCAATCAAAACAAGCAGACATTCACCTTGGATTGCGAGTAGGTATTTTAAAGAAGAAAAAAAAGGAGTCTAAAACGAACGATACTCAAAAAACTGAGCAATAAACTACTCTTTACTCAGCAACACAATTTTAGTGGTTTCTCTCATCCTTTTTTCTGGATTTAAAAAAGCCAGATCAACTTTTGTTATCTCATAATCTAGCGCGGAATCAACCACCCGCCAACCCCGGTTTATTTTTTTAAAATCACCAACTTGTTTTTCATCCATTAATACGTAATTCACCCCCTCGGCAACAGCATCCACAGAAACTTCTCTTCTTAGTTCACCCGTATAGAAATAGAATGAAGAACTATAGAAGCCCTTTAGTGAGAAGATATCTTTTCGTTTTTTATATACACTCTCTTTTAACGCCAATACATTTCCTCCCTGAAATTTTAAAAGAGCAGGATAAAAGGCAACATTCAGCAACCAAAAGACAACCAATACGGCAGCCGATAAGCGTAGAATAAAGTCAAAACTCTTTTTGGCGCTCCTTTTGCGAATTATGTAAAAAAGAGCTATAAAATAAAGTGTTAATCCAATCCAAAACACTAACGGCTGATCCGGAAACCACCAAACTAAAATCAAAGCGGCCAACAAACCAATCAACAACCACATCATGCGTTCCACCCACGAAGCAGCGTCCGTAAAGGTGTTCTGGTTGTGTGAAGCGAACTCGCCTACCCATAACGCAGCAAGGGGGAGAATCACATTTAGATAGTGCGGCAGTTTAAAGCTTGAAAAACCTACGAGTAGACCAAAAACGATCAGCACAATAAAAACACTCTTAATTGCCGCACTCCAGCGATAGGCTGATCTGCGCCGAATCAATGAGGCGAGGGCGAGCAAACTCCACGGAGCAAACACCCAAAGAAACGTATGAATAAAAAAGAATTTATCCTGCTTGCTATCAGCCCCCATTTCTCCCCCATATCGACCGAGTGATTGATCCCATAAAATAAAACGCACGCCATCTATGTTCCCCCTTCCTCTAACGACGGTTTCGGGATGAAGGTTAAACTGTAAGTAATAACAATAAACAACTGGAGATATATAAACAAAGAACAGGATGACCGCCAACAATAGTTTCCAAGAAAAGACACGATGCCATTTCTTGCTATACTGCGCATAGGCCAGGGTAAAAAGCAAGGGAATCAACACACCAATATGACCCTTGGTACAAAAACCCATAGCCAGACCCAAAGACGCACCAAAAACGTATTTATTATTGGATGTAACAAAATAGCCAGCGATTTGCCACAAGGAAATAGCGATGCTCGCCGTCAATATTGCATCCATCCGAACATCATTCAGCGCAAGGAGAAAGGAAGCGCTGGTAGCGTATATCAAGGCGCCATAAAGTCCGGTAGACCTATTCACCAATAAAACCCCCAACCGATACACAGCCAAAATTCCAACCAACGATAAAACAAAAGAAGGAAACTTATAAGCAAAACCGGTTACCCCAAAAAGGTGATAAGACAGGGCAGATAGCCAAAAATGAAGGTGTGGTTTGTCTAAATAAGGACCATCATAATCGACCAAGTTCACATAATCACCAGTCAAATACATTCTGAGTGCAATGTTTGCATGGTGCGCAGAATCATTATCCATTAATGGGATGAAAAGCCCCAAAACGACCACACCCAACCAGGCAGATTGTAAAAGAGTGGTCTCCCGAGACCGATCAAAAAGGGTGTTCGCTGTCATTTCACAATAAAAATACCACAAGCCCAACAGTCAACAAGGGTTGCGCCTTTTTTTGTTAAGCAGAACTATCGAAATGCTAATGAAACGCCTTCATATCAGCTGCCCTGAAAATCATAATACGACCGGCATCAAGCGTTTTATAGCCCAGGTCAAAGCAATAATAAGAAGTTAACCCCGCTGTCGTGCGCTGATGAGAAATAAACGAAAAAGAGAATCCGTGTCGCAACAATATATCTCGATCAATTATCCGCCGCTTTTGGTTTTTTAGTAGCCCGTCCAAGATTCTCCTGTTTTTTACCAACTGGCGTTGAATGCTGCGAGCCGGCTCGCCCAGTGCAGGTAATTTTCGAAGTTGGTTGTGATATTGGTTTCTACAACCATCGTCACAAAACATTTTATCGCTTCTTCCCCGTAATCCATCACCACAATTACGGCATGTGCGCGTATTAAACGTTTCCATACTCATTTATTTGGCGTTTAAATTCCAATTAAATGTTTTTCTTACGAATACCACTTATCGTTAAAATCAATTTTACACTATCGGTGTGGGCCCGCACCGATTGAGATAAATAAACATTCACCGCATGGGCGCCCCGTAAGGCGTCATGCACAAAACGAAACACATGTACGCATTAAAAAACAAAGTACAGCTCATTGGCAATTTGGGGAACAGCCCGGAGGTTAGAACATTCGACGGGGGTCGAAAAATGGCCCGCTTCAGCATGGCGACAAACGAAAGTTATCGAAATGCACAAGGTGAGCGAATTACCGAAACACAGTGGCACAACCTGATTGCTTGGGGCAAACTGGCTGACATCGCAGAACGGTTTCTTGAAAAAGGGAAAGAAGTTGCGGTGGAAGGCAAATTGGTCAACCGCTCTTACCAAGACCGCGAGGGAAACAAACGCTACACCACCGAAATACAGGTGAACGAGCTTTTGTTATTGGGAAGTAAAGCGGCGGATTAATGCGAGGATCCGTAAAGGGGGTCGGCATGTAGGCCCTCTTTACTATTTCTATCGTCCCATATAAACCATTAGTATCTGAACATCACTTGGGTTGATACCCGAAATGCGACTTGCTTGTCCAAGTGTTCTTGGCCGAATTTTTTCCAACTTCTCTCGCGCTTCATTACCCAATGAAGCAATTCTTGAATAATCGAAACGCTCAGGAATTTCCAATTCTTCCATCTGTGCCATTCTGGCCACCAACTCTCTTTCTTTATCTAAATAAACCTGATACTTAATTTGTATGCCCGCCTGTTCGATCGATTCTTGTTGGTGGTGACCCAAGAGTGTTTTTAGTTTGGAGCAAGCGTTGATAAAATCAGACAACTCCACATCGGGACGCAACACGATTCGTGCGGCTTTTTGTTTTTCGGATATAGGAGCAGAACCCAATTCATTCAACCAAGCATTTATCTCCTCCGGCTCAATAGAAATGTTTTGTAGCGCCTCTTTTATTTCTGCTACCGATGCAACCTTCTTTTCTACACGGTCCATTCTATCTTGCTTTGCCAAACCAATTCTAAAGCTCATCTCTGTCAATCGCAAGTCTGCATTATCCTGCCTCAACAGGGTTCTATATTCCGCCCGCGACGTAAACATGCGATAGGGTTCCTTGGTTCCTTTGCTGATTAAATCATCGATCAGCACGCCGATATAGGCATCACTCCTTTTTAATATGATCGGCTCTTCGTTCTTGGATTTGCGATGCGCATTGATGCCAGCCATCAAACCTTGGCAGGCGGCCTCTTCATACCCTGTCGTTCCATTGATTTGTCCGGCAAAGAAAATATTTTGTAAGTGCTTGGTTTCCAATGAGTAATCTAACTGGGTGGGCGGAAAATAGTCGTATTCTATAGCATATCCCGGTCGAAACATTCGAACATTTTCAAAGCCGGGAACGCGTTTCAGCGCTGCATACTGCACCTCCTCCGGCAAGGAGGTTGAAAAACCGTTGACATATATCTCAACCGTATTCCACCCTTCAGGCTCAATGAAAAGCTGGTGGCGGTCTCGGTCGGCAAATCGATTGATCTTGTCTTCAATGCTGGGGCAATACCTCGGACCAACCCCGTCTATTCGTCCCGCAAACATGGGACTCCTATCAAAACCTGTTTTTAAAACATCGTGTACGGCTTGGTCGGTGTAGGCGATCCAACAACTACGCTGTTCTTTTGGCTTTTCTATATCCAAGAATGAGAATCCAACTACTTGATTATCACCCGGTTGTTCCTCCATTTTGGTGTAATCCAGGCTTCTTCCATCAATCCGCGGAGGGGTGCCCGTCTTGAGGCGGTCGCTTTCAAAACCCAGTTCAACCAACTGCTCGGTGATGCCCGAAGCCGCCTTTTCCGCCATTCTCCCCCCTCCAAAATTCTTTTCCCCTATGTGTACTACCCCATTTAGAAAGGTTCCGTTGGTCAACACCACCGCATCAGCCAAGATCTCATGCCCCATTCCCGTAATCACTCCCAAACACCGACCGTCTTTTACAACCAGCGCTTTCACCATATCCTGGTAAAAATCCAGGTTTGGTGTCTGTTCCAATAATTCTCTCCACTTCTGGGCAAACAGCATTCGGTCGTTCTGCGCGCGCGGACTCCACATGGCCGGACCTTTACTTCGGTTCAGCATTCGGAATTGTATCATCGAAAGATCTGTTACGATCCCCGAATACCCCCCCATCGCATCTATTTCCCTGACTATCTGCCCCTTAGCAATACCACCC
>CAYYXC010000019.1:8573-17254 GCA_964475505.1 uncultured Chitinophaga sp. | reverse complement strand
TTTAAGTTAGGAAATTTCTCCAAACACAAGTGGTTGAAATATGGGGAAGCTTACATTCGCTTGCTTTTTGCATATAAAAGCTATTAAAATGCAAATAATATTAATGATAAAGGGGGTGTAGAAAAGAGTGCTATCAAGCGCTCTTTTAGTACTTGTTTCAATTTCAAATAATCCTCTGAAATAATAATATGGTGTTGAAATTACTGAGTAGTAAAGTATTCCAATTGTTATCCAAAAATCTGACTCGGTAATTAGCTCGTCTAATTGTTCGTTGTTTACCAATTTAATCATATTAAATATCGCGAGCGGGGAAATAATAAGAAAAGCTGCAGTTGAAAATACATGCGTCCCTGTGAAGTATGAATCTGAGTCGAATCTGCCTGATATGATTTTAATGAAGAATAGTGTAATAATGAAAGTTAGAACTGCTGCAATTTTGAAGTTGATAAAATGTTTAATCTTAATTTTTGAACTAAAATAGGTGTAGTAAAATCCAATTTCAAGTAGTGATACAAGGGCATTTATGCTTTCGTTGAGTATATGAATGTTACTTAAATTGATTGTTTTGAACGCGTCTAGCAGTAGTGATGTAACAAAGAGTAACAAATCAGTTAATAGGTATCCAAAAAATAATTTTAAGTCACCGAGTTTAGAAAAAAACTTAGCTCCATAGAGAACTGCAATTAGCTCAACTATCAATAACACCATTTTGGTGTAGTTGTACTGAGATAGCTGACTTAATATTTCTTTTATTAGTTCCATGTGCTTGGCTAAAACAAATGTGATGATATAATCGAATAACTTAATGCGTTTCTCAGCCGAAAAACCCCCAATTGTTCCGTTTTTTCCTCGCGTTAACGGCAGTTGAGGCGTGCTGATTTTTTCTTGTATTGATTATGAGTGAGTTGTATCTCAAAATCGAGTACTTTTACGTTATTGGTATGGAGCATAAGAAGATCCTTTTGGGTATGGCGGATGATCACAAGATCTATCGGGATGGCTTGCGGGCTGCCTTGAAGGAAAAGGATTATTTGCAGGTGGTATGGGAGGTGGAGGATGGAAACGACCTAATGCATAAGTTATCGGTGAAGATGCCCGATGTATTATTGATGGATGCTCGTATCCCGAATGCCGATGGTATTCATGCGATTGCCCGCATCCGTAAAGAATATCCTGAGATCCGTATCATCGTGCTCACCATGTACGATGAGCCTCAACTTGTGAATCGGATGATGGAGATGGGTGCCAATGCTTTTTTGACCAAGATGGCTGATCCAGAAGAGATCAATCAGGCCATTCTCACCTGTTTACAAGAGGATTTCTATTTCAATGACCTGGTCAATCAGGCAGTATTGCTCAAGCTTCAGCGTAAACGCAAAAGCACCAGGGCGCCATTAAATACCGTTCGGTTTACAGAAAAGGAGTTGCGCATTTTGCATCTGATCGCAGATGACAAAACCACGGAAGAAATTGCTGAAGTGGTGTTTCTTAGTCCTCGCACCGTGGAGACGATTCGTCAGCAAATGAAGCAAAAAGCCGGTGTGAAGACCATCGCCGGTCTGATCATGTACGCGACCCGCAACAAGATCCTGGAATGATCTCCAATCCCAACCATAGTTTTTTCGATGGTTTCTATCAGGAGATCTGGCAGCAGGTCATTCCCGAGGAGCTCACTGCCAAAGAGGTGAACCATTTGCTCACTCACCATCAACTGGATGCTACGAAGCGGGTATTGGATTTGATGTGTGGACATGGACGTCACACTATTGCATTGGCAAAAAACGGTATTGCTGTTACGGCCATCGATAATCTGCCTGCTTACGTACGACATATTGAGCAGGTCCAACAAACTGAATCTTTACCAATAGAGGTAATCGAAACAAGTTTGTTGGATTGGAAGCCGGAAGGCAAATTCGATTGGGCACTTTGCATGGGGAATAGTCTCAATTTTTTCTCACCCGATGAACTTCCGATCGTATTAAAAAAGGTATCCGATAGTTTGGTGACTGGTGGTTTTTTTTGGATCAATAGTTGGTCTCTTGCCGAAATCGTGCTCCTGGATCCAATGGATGGGAAGAGCCAGTCCGCTCAACTCGGTCGTTTCAGCCATACCAACCGGTTTCATTTGAAGCAATCTCCCCTTCGACTGGAGATCGAAAGCTGCATCGAGGATGAGTTCGGAAATCGGGAGGAAAAACTGGCCATTGATTTTCTGTACTCCTTGGAGCAACTGACTGATTATCTGGCCGCTGTCGGCCTTAAGGTGCTGAAAACGGAAAGCATTCCCGGAAAAAAACTATTCGAAAAAGGGGATCCACGCGCCTATATACTTATTCAAAAAATTACTTAAAAATAGAAGTATTTACTTATACATTTCTTCTATTTTTTCCAGGTTTCCCCTTTGGCTTATCTTTTTTATCGTAGTTTTACGATTCTACTTCGATCCGTAAAATCCATTGAAAACATGAACAACGGTCCCATCAAAGTTGCCATTGCCGACGATCACGCCTTGTTTCGTACCGGGATAAAAACGGCATTACAAGTCCGCAAAGACATTCAAATGGTTGCCGAGGCCGAGAACGGCATGCAGCTATTGAACCTATTGAAGCATATTCAACCCGATGTAGTATTGCTCGATATACAAATGCCGGTGATGGACGGACTGACCGCCTTGCCCGAGATCAAAAAATTATACCCGGGAGTGAAGGTGATCATGCTTTCTTTCTTGAATGATCATTCGGTTGTTTCCAAGATGATGGAGCTGGGTGCTAATTCATATATCACCAAAGAATCCGGTGCCGATCTTATTTACGAGGCCATTCGCGGGGTTTATGAAAATGAATTTCATTTTAATGATCTCACTAATAAAGCGCTGTTAAGCGGATTGAAGAACAAAAGAACAGCGGAGGCTGCGGCCCCTCCGGATGTGCAACTTTCCGAGAAAGAAGTCACCATCCTCAAACTCATGTGCGAGGAAAAAAGCACCAAGGAGATCGCTGATTTGGTTGATCTGAGTCCCCGTACCGTAGAAGCCATCCGCGATAAGCTCAAAACTAAAACCGGTGCCAAATCATTGGCTGGATTGATCATGTACGCGGTAAAAGCCGGTATCGTTGATCAGCCAAACTGATTCCAAATAATTCATTCATCACTGCCATTTCCCCTCGGAAATGGCTTTTTTATCTGCCATGCAAGCGCTTCTTAACGGAAAATGGATCGATGCTCAACTTCCATCCATCGCGCCGGTTGACCGGGGATTCCGATATGGTGCGGGTATTTTTGAAACCATACGTTTTGAAGGGGATCATTCGCCTTTGTGGAGCAGGCACATGCACCGCATGAATGATTCACTAGATCTCTTGCAGTGGGAATTGCCAGCACTGTTCAGCATTGATAAACTTCGGGCAGATGTGATTCGCGTGATCCAGAAAAACAAGATCAAGGGATCTGTTCGCGTACGAATTACCATCACCCACGGCGAGGGCGGATTGTTTGACGGCGATCGCAAATTGAATTTTCTGATAGAAGCCTGGCCCTTGGATCCGGCCAGAAAAGAATACAATACCAATGGTTGGGTATTGGGAATCTATGCAGGCGGACGGAAATCAACTGATTCAATCTCCAGTTGCAAAACAACCAGCGCTCTTCTTTACACGCAAGCAGCACAGTATGCCAAAACGCAAAAATGGAACGATGCCCTGGTCTTGAATACGGATGGTGATTTAGCTGATAGTTGCCTGGCCAATTTGTTTCTGGTAAAGGATGGTCAGTTGTTTACCACCGATCCAAATCAGGGTGCCGTGGAGGGCGTGATGCAGGCATGGTGGATCGATCGGCTTTCAACTGATTTTCCGATCCAGCGCGGCGCTATAAGCATGCAGAATCTCCTCGATGCCGATGAGGTCTTTCTAACCAATGCCTTGTTTGGTATCCGGTGGGTGGGCAGGGTCGGGGATAAGTCCTATGGGAATCAGCTTTCGCAGCAGTTGTATCAATCACACGTACGAACCATTTTCCCCTAATCTTGTTCTTGATCGATGCAAACTCCCGTGGTATTATTCTGGTTTCGGCGCGATTTGCGTCTGCACGACAATGCGGGTCTGTATGCGGCTTTGTGCAGTGGTCATCCCGTACAGCCCATCTTCATTTTCGATACTGAGATTTTGGATGAACTGGAGGACAGGGAGGATAAGCGCGTTCAATTCATTCATGATTCCCTCCAACGCTTACAGGAAGTGTTGACCGAATCCGGTGCTACGCTCGATGTGCGTCACGGTAAGCCATTACCCATCATGCAGCAATTGGTGAAGGAGTATTTGGTGAAAGCGGTTTATACCAATGAGGACTATGAACCGTATGCCCGCAAGCGAGATGAAACAGTTGCCAGTTGGTTGCATAAGCAAGGAATTGAATTTCATGCATTCAAGGATCAAGTCATTTTTGCCAAGCAGGAGGTGTTGAAGGATGATGGTAAGCCCTACACTGTTTTCACTCCATATTCCAGAAAATGGAAGGCGACACTGCTGCAGCAACCTATCCGTACTTATGCGTCAGAGAAGAAATTAAATGCATTTTATCAGCAACAACCTCGTTCGCTTCCTACGATGGAATCGATGGGATTTGTCGCAACGGCCCCTTCTTTTCCGGATTCCAACTGGAGTAAAAAAGTCATTCAGCAATATGCCAAGCAACGCGACCTACCTGGTGTTATTGGTACTAGTCGCCTTGGTGTTCACTTGCGTTTTGGCACCATATCCGTTCGGCAGCTGGCTAAAGAGACTGCTCCGCTCAGTGAGTCTTTTCTAAATGAATTGATCTGGCGCGATTTTTATCACATGATCCTCTGGCATTTTCCGCACATCGTGCATCAGTCCTTTAAGCCGGAGTACGACCGTATTTCGTGGCGAAACAATCCTGCTGAATTTGAGGCTTGGTGTGAAGGACGAACCGGATATCCAATCGTGGATGCAGGTATGCGGGAGTTGAATACAACCGGTTATATGCACAATCGGGTGCGAATGATCGTAGCCAGTTTTCTGACCAAGCATCTATTGATCGACTGGCGCTGGGGCGAAGCTTATTTCGCTAAGAAATTGTTGGATTTTGATCTGGCAGCCAACAACGGCGGGTGGCAGTGGGCGGCAGGCAGTGGTTGTGATGCAGCTCCCTATTTCCGTGTGTTCAATCCATATCTACAAACACAGAAATTCGATGCTGACCTGACCTATATCCGCAAATGGGTACCGGAGTGGGAGACACTCACTTATCCGAAGCCCATCGTGGTACACGAAGAGGCTCGCAAGCGTTGTTTGGAGACTTATGCGATTGCCTTAAAAAAGTAAGGGCGCTTCGGATTCCTTTATCTCTTCTATTTGGCAATAAACCTTGTAGAGCGTTTGTATCGCCTCGATGTCGCCTGCGGATAGTTCCATCGTGTGTTCATTCACGTAGAGATCGATGTGTTTTCTCATGACTGATTCTTCCATTTTCTGTGCGTGTTCTTTTACATAGGAAGAAATTTTCGGCAACTTATCCCAAGCATGCTGCAGACTAGTTTGCATGCAGTTGGTTGTCATATGGATCAGCTCTTCGGGCAGACTCCTTCTGATGGCGATGCAGCCCAAGGGCACAGCACAACCTGTTTGTTTTTCCCAATGGGTACCCAGGTCTTTCACTAAATGGAGACCACGCTGCGCATAGGTAAAACGATTTTCATGTATGATCACACCTAAGTCTGCTTCACCACTTAATAGTGCATCTTCAATGGCAGAGAATACCCGGTAGGATTTCTGTTTTGCCTCGGGGTAAGCGAAACTGAAAAGCAAATTAGCGGTGGTGGTTCTCCCGGGCAGTATGATTTTTTTATCAAGGATGGAAGGATCGTTTGGATCGATCGGTTCACGGGCGATCAGTAATGGTCCCACACCATTTCCAAGGGCGGATCCGGCCTTCAGCAATCGGTATTGGTGAAGATTACGAAACAGGGCCGGGAAACTCAGCTTGGTTATGTCCAATATTGCTTCAGAAGCCCATTCGTTCAGTGTCTCCACATCCGCTAACCGTGTAGAGAGTTCCATCGGTGTGTTTATTTTTCCGTTGACCCAGGCATCGAACAGAAAAGTATCGTTGGGGCAGGGGGAAAATCCCATCGAGTAGTTCATAAATTTTCCAGGATTCGAATGAGGGCTTTATTCAGATTTTCAATGGAAGTTTGCATGTTCCATTTTTTCTTGTTTCGCTCCGCGATGTAATTGCTAAAGCTGCGCAGCTGCAGAAACTCGATCTGTTCACGCAGTGCTACGTAATGCAGGGCCGCGCCCTCCATAGACTCAACCACGGGTTGAAATGTCTTTTCGTAGAAAGTGCGTTTTTTCAAATCGGTTGTGATCTCATTCACTGATATGCCGCGCACTTTTTTAATGCGAACCTTTCGAAGGATTGCGGAAGAGTTGACCAGCCATCCTTTTTTAAAAGGGAATTGGTCTTGGGGGACTAAGTTCAGATCGAATAAGGTCTTCAATTGATTCAACTCGATCACGCTTTGATCAGCAATGGCCTCTTGTTTCACTGCTACGACTTCCCCTAGTGGCAGATTTGCCAAAAAGCAACCACCCACACCGGCTTGTATGATCAAATCTGGTTTTCGTGTCTGGATCTGTTTGAGAAGCGAGTAAGTGGTAGCGGTCAGTCCGATGCCGGTAATGAGTACATCCACTTTCCATTGTTTTTGGGTAAGGCCACTCATTTTCCACTTTTCGAGGAAGGGTGCGATCTCCAACGGCGTTGCCGCGGCGACCAAAACACGTTTTTTGCTACGGAGACTCATATAATCATCTGCAAGTTAATCATTTGAATATCTCTATAAAGTGGCGGGTATTATGCCTACCTTTGCGCTCCCTCTGGTCGCGCCCGATGCTGAGACCGGACTTAAAAGTAAAGCATGGTTTACTTAACCCGACTGGAGCATTTCAATGCTGCCCACCGTTTGTACAATCCTGATTGGAGTACGGAACAGAACGAAGCCGTTTTTGGAAAATGTGCGAATGCCAACTGGCATGGACACAATTTTGAACTTTTTGTAACCATCAAAGGGAAACCTGATCCGGAAACGGGTTTCATTTTTGATGCCAAAAAGCTGGGTGCCATCATTCGGGAGCGAATTGTTGAAAAGGTCGATCATCGTAACCTGAATCTGGACGTACCGTTTATGCAAGGGAAGCTTTGTTCGATCGAGAATTTTGTGATGGCAATTTGGAAAGAGTTGGAGCCGGCTTTGCCGCCACAGGTCCAATTGCATTGCTTAAAACTCACGGAAACCCCCCGTATTTACGTAGAGTATTACGGAGAATAAGAAGTATTTATGTCGAAACGCGTATCGGTATATCGGAAAGAGCATTTCAATGCCGCGCACCGGCTGTTTCGTCCCGACTGGGATGATGCAACCAATGCGCGTGTTTTTGGTAAATGTGCGCTGCCCAATTACCATGGACATAACTACGAATTGATCGTGAAAGTGACGGGTGCCATCGATCCGGCCACCGGCTATGTAATTGATCTGAAGCTTTTGAGTGACTTGATCCAACAAGAGGTAATCGAGCGATTCGATCACCGCAATTTGAATTTGGATACAAAAGAGTTTGCGAATTTGAATCCCACCGCCGAGAACATCGCAGTGGTTATACACGATTTGCTTCGTCCACATTTGTCAGCCGAACTCGATTTGCAGATCCGCCTCTATGAAACACCCCGAAATTTTGTTCAATACCCCGCTTAAAAACACCAGCCATGGCTTATAAAAAGATCGAGCAATACGATGAGCAACGTACCGCAGCGTTGGTCAAAAATTACAAGGAGGCCATCGCGCAGCTGGGGGAAGACCCGGAGCGGGAAGGGTTGATCAAGACCCCAGAGCGGGTTGCAAAAGCCATGCAGTACATGACGCAGGGCTATCAACTCAGTGCACACGATATTTTGAACTCGGCTAAGTTTCACGAGGATGTGAGTGAGATGATCGTTGTAAAAGACATTGAAGTGTACAGCATGTGCGAGCATCATATGCTTCCATTCTTTGGCAAAGCGCACGTAGCCTATATTCCCAATGGATGGATCACGGGACTCAGTAAAATCGCACGCGTCGTGGATGTGTATTCTCGTCGGATGCAAGTACAGGAGCGCCTGACCATGCAAATCCGGGATGCGATCCGCGACACGCTTAATCCCCTTGGCGTAGCCGTAGTAGTAGAGGCGCAACACCTTTGTATGATGATGCGTGGCGTTCAGAAACAAAACTCCACCACTACCACCTCTGCCTTTGATGGTGAATTCCAGAAAAATTCAACACGCAGTGAATTTTTGAAACTTATTTCTTCCAAGCTTAGCTAAATAACCGCACGACGAATCAATATGAAACATGCTTTTGTTTTCCCCGGGCAAGGCTCACAGTTCCCCGGTATGGCGAAGGATCATTACGCCAATAGCGCTTTTGTAAAGAAAATTGTAGAGCAAGCCAACGAAATACTCGGATTTCGTATTTCTGATATTATGTTCGATGGAACTGAGGAGCAGTTGCGTCAGACCAATGTAACGCAGCCCGCCATCTTTTTACACTCCATCATTGCGTTTCGGTCCATCGATGGTGCCAAGCCCGACATGGTAGCCGGACACTCACTTGGTGAATTCAC
>CAYYXC010000019.1:0-8563 GCA_964475505.1 uncultured Chitinophaga sp. | reverse complement strand
TGAAGAGGGATTGAATCTGGTAGCAGCCCGCGCCCGCGCCATGCAGCGTGCCTGTGATCAGGAGCCTGGAACAATGGCAGCAGTATTGGGACTGGCTGATGAAAAAGTTGAAGCCGTTTGTGCTTCCATCGACGATGTGGTGGTGGCAGCTAATTATAATTGTCCCGGTCAATTGGTGATCAGCGGATCTCAATCGGGCGTGGAGAAAGCCTGTGCCGCCTTGAAGGAAGCCGGTGCCAAAAGAGCCTTGTTGCTGCCTGTGGGTGGTGCCTTCCATTCGCCATTGATGAAATTGGCCGAAGAGGAGTTGATCGGCGCCATTGAAAAGGCTACGTTCTATGCACCCACTTGTGCCGTATATCAGAATATCGTAGCGAAAGCTGTGATTGAGCCATCAGAGATCAAGCAAAATCTGATTCGCCAGTTAACTGGTCCGGTGAAATGGACACAATCCATTCAAGCGATGGTCGCAGATGGAGCCACTCGATTCACCGAGGTTGGTCCGGGTAAAGTGTTACAGGGATTGGTTCAGAAAATCAGCAAGGACGTACAGGTGGATGGTGTGAGTTAATCGAATCGACCTCAAAGATCGATCGAGCCATTCCACCATTCCGGATCGAATGTTGCGTTGTATTTGCGGTAGAAGTTTATGGCCGGCTCGTTCCACTCCAGCACTTGCCATACCATTCGTTTGAATCCCTTTTCTTTTCCCTCTTGAATGAGTCGATCGAATAGCAATTTTCCGATTCCTTTTCCGCGGCTTTGCTCTGTAACGATGATGTCTTCCAGATACATGACCTGTCCTTTCCAAGTAGAGTATCTTATATAGTACAAGGCGAATCCTTCAATCTTTCCTTCCGCTTCGGCAACAAATGCCCACCAAACCGGATTAGGTCCGAATCCACTTTCTGCAAAATGTTCCAGGGATACAGTAACCTCCTGTGGTGCGCGTTCATAGAGCGCGAGTTCTTTTATCAATTCCAAGAGTCTTGGACAATCTTCCCGAACGGCGCGACGTACTTGCATGGATGCATTATTGTGTGGAAAGAGCTTGATCGAGGTCGTTGATGATGTCTTGGATACTTTCCATACCAACGCTCATGCGGATCAGTCCGTCGGTAATACCGTATTTCTCTCTTTCTTCTTTTGTAACTCCGAAATGCGTGGTGGAAGCGGGATGACTGAGCAGCGTGTCGCAGGTACCTAGCGATACAGCTCGCACGCACATCTGTAATCGGTTCATGAATTCGATGCCTCCCTCTAATCCTTTTTTCAGTTCGAAGCTCATCATGGCTCCGGGGTGACGCATCTGTTTATTCGCGATCGCATGATCGGGATGATGGGAAAGACCCGTGTAATTCACTTTGGCAATAGCCGGGTGCGTGTCAAGAAAATGAGCCACTTCCATGGCATTGTGGCAATGCCTTTCCATGCGCACTTCCAGTGTTTTCATTCCCTGTACTAATAAAAAAGCGTCGAAACCGTTTGAGTTGGCGCCGAGTAAACGGTGTTTTTTGGTGGCGATGGTTTTCATGAACTCCAAGTCGCGGCCAAGCAGCACACCACCAATGGCGGTACCATGTCCATTGAGGAATTTAGTAGTGGAGTGCATGATGAAATCGGCGCCGTATGCGAAGGGTTGTTGGAGGTAGGGTGTTGCGAAGGTGTTGTCGCAAGCAACTTTTTTACCATATTTCTTTGCCAGTTCGATCAGCGCTTGCAAGTCGACGCACTGCAAGGTCGGATTGGCAGGTGTTTCCAAATAAACCATCCGGATGGCGGGATCGGTTTTCAATATATTTTCTGCGTTCTCCAGGTCGTGCAGATCCGTGATCACTGTTTCGATATTCAGGTCTTTAAGTACACGGTGAATCAATTCCTCTGTTCCGCCGTAAAGCGAAAAATGCGTCAGTATTTTTTCACCAGCCTTGAGGTTGGAAAGAAAGAGCGTCGCCAAGGCGCCCATGCCCGAGGCATGCAAGATGGCTTTTGCCTCAATGTTCAATCCGAAAGTTTCGAGCGCAGCAATCTTGTCTTCTGCTTCGGTGATGGTTGGATTTCCGAATCGTCCGTAGATGTATCCGGGTTCTTTTCCGGTGAATCGGTTCATGCCTTGTTCGGCAGAATCGAATATGTACGTACTACTGGCATAGATGGGGGTGAGGTGTGCGTGACGAGGTTCGGATGAATGTCCGCCGTGAATGGCAACAGAACTCCAACCGGTTAGAGGAAACTTGGTTCCCATATGGCAATCGTTTTAAGAATTATAGGCCCATTTCACCCAGGTGGCGCCCCAAGTGAATCCGCCACCGAAGGCAGCGAGTATGATGTTGTCGCCTTTGTGAAGTTGTTTTTCCCACTCCCACAAACAAAGAGGGATAGTGGCCGAGGTAGTATTTCCGTATCGCTGGATGTTGATCATGACTTTGTCATGCGACAATCCCATGCGATTCGCCGTGGCATCAATGATGCGCAGATTGGCTTGATGCGGTACCAGCCAGGCAACATCATCGGCGGATAAATTATTTTTTTCCAACAACTCGGCGCTTACATCAGCCATGCCTTTCACTGCGAATTTGAAAACCGTTTGTCCCTCTTGATACGCGTAGTGTTCTTTGGCCATCACGGTTTCAATGCTGGCCGGATATCGTGATCCGCCTGCTTTCATCCGCAGGTAATTAGCACCACTTCCATCAGAACGCAGGATGCTATCTTGCAAACCAAAACCATCGGTATTGGGTTCCAGCAATACGGCTCCGGCAGCGTCTCCAAACAATATGCAGGTGGTGCGATCGGTATAATCAACGATGGAACTCATTTTATCGGCACCCACTACTACTACTTTTTTGTAACGCCCACTTTCGATCAGCGCAGCGCCTTGATTCAATGCAAACAAAAATCCCGAGCAGGCGGCGGATAGATCGAATCCGTATGCATTTGTGGCGCCGATCTTGTCGCATATGATATTGGCAGTGGCGGGGAAAACCATATCAGGCGTTACGGTAGCCACGATCATGCAATCGATCTCCTTGGGATCCATGCCTCTTTTTTCGCAGAGTTGTTTTACCGCAGGGACCGCCATTTCAGAAATGCCCATGCCTTCGCCCTTCAGGATCCGTCTTTCTTCGATGCCCGTGCGGGTACGGATCCATTCATCGTTGGTGTCCACCATCTTTTCCAGATCGGCATTGGTCAGCTTGTCCTCTGGAACAAATGCCCCTATAGCAGTGATGGCGGCTTGAATGCGTTGTGACATAAGCGTTTTTAAACGGGGCAAAAATAGGGAAATGGAGGGGTAGTGAGGGGGCGCTCAAGGGTACAGATTCAGTCAACTAACTGACGTTCAATTATTGTGAAATGGGTACCCGGGCATATATTGCGGCTATGTTCGCTTTTTTGCGTGGCCGTTTCAGTGAGATCAGTCCCACCCGGGTCGTAGTAGATGTATCCGGGGTTGGGTATGAAGTACACATTAGCCTCAATACCTACACCGGCATTCAGGGCAAGACCGAGGGTCTGTTGCATACCCACTTGGTGGTAAGGGAGGATGCTCACTTGCTGTATGGATTTTCGGAACTAGCTGAAAAGGAGATGTTTACGAGCTTGATTGGGGTCTCGGGCATCGGTGCTTCCACGGCCCGCGTGATGTTGTCTTACATGCAGCCGGGGGAATTGGCCCGTTGCATTTTACAGGGCGATGTGCGGAGCTTGGAGAAGGTGAAGGGGATCGGCAAAAAGACCGCCGAGCGCCTGGTGTTGGAGCTGAAGGATAAACTGGGAAAAGCAGCTCCGGAAACAAATATTTCTCCCTTGATTCACAATACTTTGCATCAAGATGCGTTAGAGGCTTTGACCGCGTTGGGTATCCCCCGAAGCACGGCCTCTCAGGCGATTGAAAAAGCACGTCAGGCAGAGCCCGATATTTCGGTGGAGGCACTGATCAAAAAAGCACTCCGCGGGATCTAACCGGTTCAACCAACTGACTGTGTTTTGAAAGTTCGGATCGTACATATTTTTCTGTTTGGCTTGTTCATTTCCTCGTTGCTACAGACCGAGGTAATTGCACAGAACCGCACCGATACCACGCGTCGTTCCGATTCGTTGCGTTTTCCCTTGTACGATCGATACGGGGACCCATATGCTTCTCGCCGCACTCATGCATTTGATTTTCGCGATACAGGTTATCTGCGGCGTCGGTTGGAATACGATCCCAAAACCGGACAATATGTGCTCAGTGAAAAAGTGGGTCGTCGCTCGTATCGTCCGACCACTTCCATGACGGCTGAAGAATACCGTCGCTGGCGGGCTCAATCGGACGAGTCGGATTATTTCCGCAAGCGAGCCGACTTATTGTTCAGTATGAACCGACGACTCGACAAGCCGGGGTTTCGTGTATCCAACGATTGGTTCAATCGCATCA
This sequence comes from uncultured Chitinophaga sp., assembly GCA_964475505.1. GTDB lineage: Bacteria > Bacteroidota > Bacteroidia > Chitinophagales > Chitinophagaceae > JJ008. The sequence goes on along the minus strand of CAYYXC010000019.1, from coordinate 4,143 downwards.
TGGGTACCGGACCAGATGGCAAAGTGAAAATTGATATCAAGCCTTCGGGATATGTTGATTTCCTTGCCGGATATCAAGGACAAAACATCGCCAATCCCACTCTGCCGGAAAGGGCTCGCAGAAACGGCGGATTCGATTTCAATATGAATTCGCAGTTGCAGATGGATGCGCAGATCGGAGAGAAGCTCAAGTTGCCCATCAACTACAACACGCTGGCAAATTTCAATTTCGAGAATCAACTGAAACTGGATTTTAAAGGGAAGGACGATGATATCATCCGTCAATTCCAGGCTGGTAACACCTCCTTTGCCTCGAAGGGAACCCTGATCCCGGGGGCACAATCTCTATTTGGGGTGAAGACTCAATTGCAATTCGGAAAACTTTTTGTTACAACGGTGTTGGCGAATCAACAGTCGCAGCGCCAGAGCATGGGTTTGCAAGGTGGAACCACCGCGCAGCGCTTTTCACTGAAAGCCGATGAGTATGATGAGAACCGACACTTTCTGCTGGGCGAATATTTTTATAAAAACTACAATTCAGCGATGCGGCAATTGCCCATCGTGAATTCAAAGGTGCAGATCTTGCGCGTGGAAGTATGGGTGACTAACCGAAACGGAAGTACCACCGACACGCGTGATGTTATGGCCTTTATGGATCTCGGCGAACGTAATCCGTATAGTCCCCTTTTGTCGGGTGCGGGTGACAATCTTCCCCGTAACGATGCGAATAATCTGTACCGCATTCTTACCAGCAATCCCAATTACAGAAACTCCTCCTTGTCGCAAAGTGAGTTGAGCAATCTGGGCTTTGCACCCGTGCAAGACTTTGAAAAAACATTTGCCCGAAAACTCCAGCCCAGCGATTATTATTTCAATAAGCAGATCGGATTTATTTCGCTCAACCAGCCGCTTCAGCCCGATGAGGTATTGGGCGTTGCCTTTCAGTACACTTACAATGGTCGGGTGTTTCAAGTGGGTGAATTTTCGCAGGATGTTCCTCCGGATACCACCGGAAATTCACAGCGCATACTCTTTTTGAAACTCCTGAAGGCAACCTCACAGCGTACCAATCTTCCGATCTGGAAGTTGATGATGAAAAACGTTTACTCGGTTGGCTTTGGTCAACTCGAGCGCCAAGATTTCACCTTGGATCTGCTTTACGAAGAGCCCAGCTTGGGAGAAAAAAGATATCTGCCTCCTGCGGATGTGGATGATCCGTACAAGGGACAGCCCATTATCTCTCTGGTGAATCTCGATCGGCTCAACAATCAAAACGACCCGCAACCCGACGGGGTTTTTGACTTTATTGAAGGATATACGGTCATCTCTCAGCAAAGCCGCGTGATCTTTCCGGTGCTTGAACCATTCGGAAGAGACCTGGAATACGTTTATCCGAATGCAGCGGTGCGCGATAAATATCTTTATTATCCGCTCTACGATACCATCAAGGCGATTGCGCAGACCTATGCCAACTTAAATCGATTCAAAATCACCGGAAGATCCAAGTCGTCCGGATTTGGTGCTGGTGCCGGCGGCGCACAAGGAGGTGCGGGCGGTATCGGTGGAATGGGCGGCGCTGCCGAGTATCAACTCGGCTTCAATATTCCCCGTGGTTCGGTGAATGTGACAGCAGGCGGACAAGTACTGGTGGAGAATGTAGATTATGAGATCAATTATGATCTGGGAACCCTACGTATCATCAATCAGGCCATCATCAATTCGGGAGTGCCTGTCAACATCAATTACGAGAACAACCAGGCATTTGGATTTCAGCAACGAAATTTCCTGGGGATGCGGCTCGATTATTTAGCCAGTAAAAAATTATCGCTGGGAGGAACCGTGGTACGACTGGGTGAGCGCCCTTTCTTCATCAAACAATTATATGGCGAGGATCCCATTCGAAATACCATGTACGGATTCGATCTCGATTACAACAGCGAGATTCCTCGCCTCACCAAATTACTCGATAAGCTGCCTTTCTATTCTACTAAAGCAACATCATCGATCACTTCATATGCCGAGGAAGCTGTATTACAACCCGGACATGCTCGTCAAATCAACGGAACCAATTCCGATGGTTCGCGCGATCGCTCGGGTCAGGTTTACCTCGACGATTTTGAGGGCAGCCGCGCCGGCATCGATTTACGTTTTCCGTTGATCAGTTGGACGCTGGCCTCCATTCCCCAGAACAACGGACTGTTTCCGGAAGCATCGCTTAACAATGATCTTGGATCCGGATACAACCGGGCGAAGTTGGCTTGGTATAACATCGAGCCGATCCTTCAGGAGCGCCGCAACCCCAATAACCCTCTTCAAAATAACCTCGACGAATTGTCTCGACCGGAAACAAGGCAGGTCTTGCAAAAAGAGATCTTTCCAAGAAGAAGCACGCAATTTGGAGAGGGATTGCTGACCACCTTCGATCTTGCCTTCTATCCGAAAGATCGTGGTCCCTATAATTTTGAAACGCGCAATACCCGCGTAGATGCAAATGGAAAATTGCTGAATCCGCGTCAGGCATGGGGCGGTTTGATGCGCAACATCGATCAAACGGATTTTGAAACCAGCAACATTGAGTATATCGAGTTCTGGTTGCAGGATCCTTATTTAGCAAATAATGGCAATCCGTTCGGCGGACAACTTTATTTCAATCTGGGTAATATCTCGGAGGATATTTTGCGGGATGGGAAACGTCAATATGAAAATGGATTGCCCACGCCCACAAATAATGCGCGGGTAGATAGTTCTACCAATTGGGGGAAAGTGCCCTCCATCCCGCTTCAAGTCACCAATGCATTCAGTACCATTCCCGATGATCGCCAGTATCAGGATGTGGGATTTGATGGTATGACCGATGAGGATGAAAAAAATAAGTTCAGCAATTATTTGAATTCACTTCAGAGCAGTTTTGGTGCCGGTTCCCGTATCTATCAACAAGCGTTGAATGATCCATCCGGTGACAATTTTAAGGCTTATCGTGATGCGAGTTTTGATCAGAGTCCGGTGGCAGGTATTCTGCAGCGCTACAAGAACATCAACAATCCGCACGGCAACTCACCCGTTGCTAATAATAACTCGCAGTTTGTAAATGCTTTCACACAATATCCGGATGCGGAGGAATTGAATCGTGACAATACCATGAATGAGGTGGAGGAATATTTCCAGTATCGGGTCGATATTCAACCGAACATGAGTGTGGGTACCAACTTCATCACCGACGTGCGCACACCCACTGTCACACTTGCCAATGGTCAAATACGTACCGAGCGTTGGTATTTATTCCGAATTCCGGTTGAGCAGTACAGCAGAAAAGTGGGTAATATACCTGACTTTAAGTCCATTCGTTTCATCCGCATGTTCATGACCGGATTTCAGGATTCGATCGTGCTACGTTTTGGTAAGTTAGAATTGGTGCGCAATCAATGGCGTAAATACCGGAACAATATCGACACTACCGGAAACTTTGTGCCGATGCCATTGCCTGATCCGGTGAATGTAAACGTACTGGCTGTGAATGTGGAGGAGAACGATCAGCGTCAGCCTATTGTTTATCGGATTCCACCGGGAATCGAGCGCCAACAGCATCTCAGCAATAACAACGTAGCCTTGTTCTTGAACGAGCAGTCCATCAGCATGCAGGTATGCGGATTGGGATTCAAGGACTCTAGGGCGATATTCAAGAATATGAACATCGATATGCGTCAATACGCAAGATTGTCCATGTTCATCCACGCCGAGGATGTGGAGGGTGCGCTTCCCATCGAGTACTGCGATCTGAACGCCGTGGTGCGCATTGGAAATGATTTTTCCGGCAACTATTATGAGGTGAAAATTCCGCTCAAGATCACAGCTTTCGGGGAGCGGGATAGTCTCAAGATCTGGCCATCTGAAAATAACCTAGACTTTGACCTGTCTGAATTGACCGATCTCAAAACGCGAAGGAATAAATTGGGGGTAGCACCATCCAGGTATTACCGTGAAACCTTACCCAATGGTAGATCCATAGCCATCATGGGTAATCCGAACCTGGGTGAGGTCAGGGGGATGTTGTTGGGCGTAGAGAACGTCAACCAGGAATCGCTCTGTACTGAAGTGTGGTTCAATGAGCTTCGCTTGTCCTCCATCAATGAACAAGGCGGTTGGG
>CAYYXC010000018.1:1322-17972 GCA_964475505.1 uncultured Chitinophaga sp. | reverse complement strand
CGAGGGCCTGCTGCATCACTTCCATTTTCAATCCATCCACTTTGATATCCATTTGTACGCCACAGATACCGTCGCGGGTACCGGTGACTTTGAAATCCATATCACCCAGATGATCCTCATCGCCAAGGATATCGGTTAAGATGGCGTATTTATCACCTTTGGTGATCAGTCCCATCGCCACACCCGATACGTGCTTGGGAATACCCACACCGGCATCCATCAAAGCCAACGAACCGGCGCAAACGGTTGCCATGGAGGACGATCCGTTTGATTCCAAGATGTCGCTCACGACGCGCACGGTGTATGGGAAATCGCCACCGGGCATCATTTGCTTCAATGAGCGCTGTGCCAGATTACCATGCCCCACTTCGCGGCGGCTCTGACCACGCATCATTTTCACTTCACCAGTGGAAAAAGGCGGGAAATTATAGTGCAGGTAAAATTTAGAATCTACTGATTTGGCTGCACTCTCTACCAGCAACTCATCCATGGGTGTACCCAAGGTAACGGTTGTCAGTGACTGTGTTTCACCACGAGTGAACAGCGATGATCCGTGCGGGGAAGGAAGTACGTCCACTTCCATGTCGAGAGGACGAACCGTCTCCAGATCACGTCCATCCAAACGAATGCGCTCATTCAAGATCATATCACGTACCACATCATACTGCAGGTCGCTGTAGTAAGTGGAGGTTAATTTTTTTGTCAGATCGGGTAATGATTCCCCTTCGGACAGTCCCAAATCCTTTTTCAGGTATTGGATGACCTCGTCTTTGATCGCCGCGAAACGCTCGCTGCGCTCGTGCTTGCTAAGTTTACCTTTAGCTACTTCGTATACTTTGGGCTGAGCAAATGCATAGATCTTTTCACGCAAAGCCTCATCGGTCGCTGGCTTTGTGTAATCACGCTTGCCCTTCACGCCTGCCATATCACGCAACTCTTCTTGTGCTTTTACCTGTATGCGGATGGCATCGTGCGCAATTTGTAACGCATTGCACAGATCGGCTTCGGAGCATTCTTTTGACTCTCCCTCCACCATCATCAGGTTTTTATCAGTGGCAGCAATGATGAAATCCATGTCTGATTTCTCCATCTGCGTGCGGGTGGGATTCACCACGAACTTTCCATCGACACGCGATACCCGAACTTCAGAGATGATCTCTTTGATGGGAATATCTGAAACGGCCAAGGCAGAAGAAGCGGCCAAACAGGCCAATGCATCCGGCATGATCTCGGGATCACTGGAGATAAGGGTCACCAGTACCTGTACATCACAGAAATAATCTTCTGGGAAAAGTGGACGCAATGCACGATCGATGAGGCGGCTGGTCAATACCTCATAATCGTTGAGTTTAGTCTCCCGTTTGAAGAAAGATCCGGGAATACGACCAGCGGATGCGAACTTCTCTTGGTAGTCTACTGAGAGAGGAAAAAAGCTTTGACCTTCTTTAGGTTCTTTGTTAGCTACTACGGTAGCCAAGATCATACAATTACCGCAGGATACAGTCACGGCGCCATCGGCCTGACGGGCTAAACGGCCGGTTTCGATGGTGATCATTCGACCATCGCCCATATCGAAGGTTTTGCGAATCGGTTGTTGTAACATGTGTGTTTATTTGTGATCGCAACAGGCAATGCAAGTGCGATCGGTGGAAATGAATCCCGATACTACGGCAGGTTGCATCGATCTGACTGGAAACAGCACTCTCCAAAGTGGAGAGGCCTAAAACGAAGCAAGCCCCGGCCGTGTAGCGGGGGCTTGAGATTATTTGCGGATACCCAGTTTCTCGATCAGGGCACGGTAACCAGTAAGGTTGTGCTTTTGCAGGTAATTCAGCAAGCGCTTACGCTTACCAACCAATTGCATGAGTCCCCGGTGGGTAGAGAAATCTTTCTTGTTTACTTGCAGGTGCGAACTGATGTGCGCGATACGCTCGGTCAACAGCGCGATTTGTCCTTCAATGGATCCGGTATTCTTATCGCTACCGGCGAAGGTTTTGAAAATGTTTGCTTTTTTTTCAGTTGTAAGTGACATCTTGTTTTCTTTTTAGTTCATCCGATTTTTTTCATCCGAATTATAAGGGGGCAAAGGTACGGATGATTCCTGTAACCAACAAGTGAAATTTTATTATAAAAACCCATGACGCTCAGCATCTTATCATCAAACTAGTAACTTCGCTGAATGGAATTATCCGCTGATACCCGGGCCATTTTGGGCTTGCATCTTCCCACCGATCCCCGTTGGGTTAATTTAGCGGCCCATTCCCTGGAAGACATCCTCACCGACCACGCCTATTGCGAGCAAAAAGCTGCCACCTCCTGCATCTCCCTGATCCAGCGGTACAGCCAGTATGAAGAGCTGGTACTGGCCCTCTCGCCAATCGTGACGGAAGAATGGGGCCATTTTAGACTTGTTTTGGCCGAACTGAAAAAACGGGACCTGAAATTGGGTAAACAACGAAAGGATGAATATGTGAACGCGCTGCTGGATTTTCAGCAAAAAGGGGGCGACCCAACCTCCCGCATGCTGGATCAACTCCTCACCATGGCACTGATCGAGGCGCGTAGTTGTGAACGATTCAAAAGATTGAGCGAGGGACTCGAGGACCCCTATCTGAAACAATTCTATCGCCGATTCATGGAAAGCGAGGCCGGCCACTATACTTTATTCATTGAGCTGGCGGAGAAATACATCGATCCTGTTCGGGTAAGGAACAGATGGAAAGAGTGGTTGGCATATGAAAAAGAGGTGATCGATAACTTGGAACTGCGTGGCGACCGAATGCATTGATCATGACCATCCCCCCTTCCCTCTCCCATCTGCTGTCGGCCGGCGGTACTAAAAAATGGGAGTTGCGTGCGCTTCCTGGCGGACTGATTCACCAGACCTACGAGGTCAAGGTTGAGGACAAGTCGTTCCTCTTGCAATCCATCAACAAAAACATATTTAAGGACCCAACCGGACTCATCCAAAATCACCTGGCGCTGTACCACCACTTTCAAAGTCCTCCTCAACCTTTTACCCGGTCGCTCCCCGAACCACTTCGATTTTCAACTGGAGATTGGCTGTTTGAAGACGATCATCAACAAGTTTGGAGGCTTTGTGAATTTATTCCTCAATCCTACACCCGTCTTTACATTGAGGAGACAACACAAGCAGAAGCACTGTCCTATTTTTTTGCGGCCTTCACAAAGCATGCCGCTACCATGAATGAACCGAATTGGTATATACCGCTTCCAAATTTTCATGACCTGGAACTTCGATACAATCAATTCACTTCAGCCATTCTGGAAAATAAAGCCGGCAGGGTCAACGAGGAAACAGCATTGATCAATGCACTGCGTGAACGTTCCACCTATGTAGACTCATTCAGGAAGATTCGGAATAGTCCCGACTATCTATTGAGAATGATGCATCACGATGCCAAATTGAGCAATGTGTTGATCGATGAAAAAACCAATAGCTGGATCTGCCCCATCGATCTAGACACGGTTATGCCTGGATATTTTTTTTCAGACTTAGGTGATATGGTAAGATCAATTTGCAACAGCGGTGGCCGTGAGGATGGTCCGCCTACTGAAGCGACCTTTCGGGATGATCTTTACGAGGGCTTACTGAAGGGATACAGAAAAGGGATGCAAAGCACCCTTAGTACCGAAGAGGAGAAACAGCTTGACCTGGCTGGACCACTGATGACTTATATGCAAGCGCTTCGGTTTCTAACGGATTTTCTGAATGGCGATGTCTACTATCAGGTATCGCATCCCCGACAAAATGCGGAAAGAGCACTGAATCAATTCACACTGCTCTCGAACATGGAAGCATATCTCAAAAAACGAGGAAGATTATCTTACGACGGATGAGAAATACGTCAACTCTTCGGACAGATCCAACATAGGATAGCGACTCTTGAGATCCAATATTTTTTGGTGATGAGCAGCTAGAAATTCACGATGTGCGTTTGTATTCGGATACTGAACGCGGTGCTTGCGTGCAACTACCAGGGAGCGGATCTCATCGATCAGGTTTCGTGTATGTTGATCGAAAGAAAATTCAGCAAATCGCTCCAACACAAATTGCGTGGCTGCGTAATTGGGATGCACAAGGTCAATGTCGTAAAATCGGTGATCGCGAAGCACATCGATCACGTATTCATACGCGGGGAAATAATAGGATTCAGGTACTTGTTCGGTGAGTTGTTGAACCACTTGTATCAGACGTGCTTTGCTTCGATTGTTCTCTACTACCCCGTCGCGTATGTGTCGAACCGGACTAATAGTCAACAGTAACTTTAGTTGAGGATTGATCGAGCGCAACGATTGAATGGACCGATTGAGCCCAGTATAGATCTCCTCCACTGACATCATCTCTTTCCGAAACCAATGGGAAGGAGCGCGATGACAATTGGCAACAGCCGATCCGACTGATAACCCTCCTTGTGTTGTTTCTTCTGTCAGCCGGTACGAAAAGGCAGAACCTAAGGTCAGCACCAGCCAATCGGCTTTTTTCAAAAAGGCATTTGCTTCTTGAATGGATTGATTGATTCGATCCAATGTTTCCGCTACAGCAGTAGCCGAGAAGCGGGAATGATGGTTCCAGCTATGCCAGCATTCATTCAAATAGAAAAGATCGTTTTCGGTGTATTGCCTGGCAGACTGGTAATCCTTCAACGCCTGACAAATCGCATCCGGTCCAAATAAGATGCCGTGCGGATTCTGCAGAACATTGAATTTCCACTCCTTCAAAGAATCACCGATGTGCTCCGTAAAGCAAGACCCCAATAATAGCATAGATTGCCGATGATCAATCGGCATGGGCAAGGGAGCGGGTGATAATCGTAGCTGGAATTGCATCAAGAAAAAATCTGTTGTGCCAGTTGAAGCGAAGCGTTGAATGACTCATGGTGGATGGAAAAGTTGGGCTCAACTTCAGCCAAATAGGACAGCAGCGATTGGGTATTTATATTACCCACGAGTTCGTCCTCTGCAAAAGGACAACCGCCGTACCCGCCGATGGCTCCATCAAACCTGCTGCACCCGGCTTCGTAGGCTGCTGCAATCTTTTCGCGCTGACCCTCGGGACGAGCATGCAAATGCACACCCCATTGAATGGTTGGAAACTCTTTCTTGCAAACAGACACCAAATCTCCAATCTGCTCAGGACTGGCTAATCCAACAGTATCGGCCAGTGAAATGATAGAAACACCCATGGCTTGCAGGGTTCTTGCCAGTGAGAGCACCTGATCGGGGTGATAGATCTCTCCATAGGGATTGCCAAATCCCATAGAGATATAAATAACCAATTCTGCTTGGGATTGACCAGCTCGCTCGTGCAAGCGTTTGGCCAATTCGACCCCCTCCGAAACAGATTGCCGCGTATTTCGCTGCTGAAAAGTTTCGGATACGGAGAGCGGATAGCCCCAATATGAAATAAAAGGAAGGTTACTTGCTTGTTCGGCACCCCGTTCATTAGCGAGTATGACCAATAATTTTGATTTAGTATCACGCAGATCCAGCGCGCGCAACACATCTTCGGTATCGGCTAATTGAGGTACCGCTTTGGGGGAAACAAAACTACCCGCATCTATTGTATGAAAACCGACGCGCAGCAATTGCTGCAGGTATGTCGTTTTTTGCTGGGCGGGGATCAAGATCGGTTTACCCTGCCATGCGTCTCTGGGACATTCGATGAGTTGGATCGGATCAGGCATGGCGGCGTTGTTTCATGACTTCATACAACATCATTCCTGTAGCGACAGAAACGTTGAGACTATCAAAATCGCCTGTCATTGGAATATGTACTTGCTGATCGGCGGCTTTTTGCAAGGCGGGATAAATACCTTTTTCTTCTCCTCCCAACAAGAGGGCAAGGGGTTGTGTGAGGTCGGCCTGATCGATGGCAACGCCTGCTCGCATCACACTGGCCAGCACTTGAATACCATTCAGATGAAGTTCGTCGATTGCTTTGAGTAGACTGTTCACGCGACAAACTGTAATTTTCTCCAAGGCACCTGCAGAGGTAAGAATCGCATCCTCTTGAAGTGCCCCTACCCCTTTGTCCGGAATGATGATGGCATGCACCCCGGTGCAATAAGCCGTGCGGGCAATACCTCCGATATTGCGCACATCGGTGATGCCATCTAAAATGAGAAAGAGAGGTGTTTCTCCTCGATCTACCACCCAGGAAATAACGTCTTGGAGTTCTTGATAGCGAACCCTTGCTTTTTGCGCAACACACCCTTCGTGTCCCGTTACATGAAAGCTATCCAGTTTGGCAAGCGGCACCATTTGAATGGGCACCGATCTTTCCACCGCTAGTTTGCGGATCTGTTGTATGATTGGACCAAATGATTTTTGATCGAGATAGATACGGTCCAGCGCCGCTGCGGACTCAAGGGATTCCAACACAGATTTGGGTCCCACGACAAGCGTGCTTTTCTTGGGCCGGGGAGAATGACGAAAGGATTTCACAGAGCAAAGAAAAGAAAAAAAAGGCCCATCTTTCGATGGGCCTGATTAGGTGATTTAAGATCAGCGAAGACCGAAGGCCTTTTTGACCTTTGATACATAGTCCAGCTTCTCCCAAGTAAACAACTCAACTTTTTTGGTGATTGACTTACCACCGGGGCCAACAAAAGTCTTGGTCACGGTCTTGGGGCTACGACCCATGTGTCCGTAAGCGGCTGTTTCGCGGTACATGGGATTGCGAAGTTTGAGGCGCTTTTCAATAAAGTAAGGACGCATATCGAAAATACGCTCAACGATCTGACCGATTTGACCATCGGTGAGGTTCACGTTGGCTGTACCGAATGTATTTACGTTGATGCTGGTAGGCTGAGCCACACCGATCGCGTAAGAAACCTGCACCAATGCCTCGCGGCAAACGCCGGCAGCTACCAGGTTTTTAGCAATGTGACGAGTGGCATAAGCAGCAGAGCGATCCACTTTGGATGGGTCTTTACCACTGAAGGCACCACCACCATGCGCACCCTTACCACCATAAGTATCAACGATGATCTTGCGTCCGGTGAGTCCGGTATCTCCATGCGGGCCGCCGATCACGAATTTTCCGGTCGGGTTAACATGGTATTTAATATTTCCTTTGAAGAGATGTGCGTAGCGAGCGTAGCGCTTCTTCACCCGGGGTATAAGGATGTTGATGCTCTTGGCGTCGGGACGCCAAGACGGCATTGCCGATTTTTTCTCGCGACGGATGGCAGCCAGCTCAATGAGGAGACTGTGTGCCAGATCCAATGCCAAAGGCATGTAATGAGGGGTTTCGTTGGTAGCATAACCAAACATCATTCCCTGATCGCCGGCACCCTGATCTTCTTTTTTCTTGCGCTCTACGCCTTGGTTGATGTCGGCAGATTGTTCGTGAATAGCAGAAAGCACCCCGCAGCTATTCGCCTCGAACATATACTCACTCTTAGTGTATCCAATTTCACGGATGACTTGTCTAGCAATTTCCTGTACATCCAGATAAGCACGGGATTTTACTTCGCCCGCCAATACTACTTGACCGGTGGTAACCAGGGTTTCACAGGCTACTTTCGACTGTGGGTCGAAAGCCAGGAAATGATCGATGAGCGCATCTGAAATCTGATCGGCTACTTTGTCGGGATGTCCTTCACTAACGGACTCGGAGGTAAACAGATAAGGCATGCTGAATTTTGTTTCAGCAAAGATAAGAGAGCAACAGTTTTCTAAGTGCTGTTGCAGCAGATTATAATCGAGAATATACCAGCCGCAGCCGCATTCGCTTGGTCGCATCCGGATGATTGCCCCCCGCCAAGATGACCCGCCCGTAGGCAACCCGATCGGTAACGAAAAGCTGATTCCTGGATCGATATGCGTTAGAATAGACAAAGGCACGGATGGGGACGTAGATGCGAAGCGAATCGTTTCGCAAGCGTTGGGTCACCATGCTTTGCACATACCGTGTAATATTGAAACGGAACGTACTGTCTGATTTTAATTTTCCTCCAAAAACATTTATGTCGTATACGAAGGCGCTAAAGTTATTGGACAACAGCATGTCATTGTCGAAGGCGTATGCTGTATCGCCCCGGGGGCTGATGCGATCCATGAACAACCCGAATGGGTAAGGGAAAGTCCCCGCCTGGGTACTGGGTAATGGCGTAGCGATGAGTTCCGCGCGGTGCACCACTACATTTCGGAAAGTATCCAAGGCCGGAACGCGCACTTGTGCCATTGAACCGGGTGTGGCCGGAAGGTAGATCTTGTCGTCGTTAGGAATACCATTATTCAAGTAACTCAACCAACCACCGCCCGGAGTGCGGCGAACCAGGTTGGCCTGACCGCTGGTGGCGTGGAAATAATCAGCCTGTGTAGTATCGGTTACCGCGTTCTTGGTATATCGGAAATAGACAGTCAGTTTTGTTCTCAGTACATCGGTTGGATTGAAATACACCAGTGCATTACCCGACATGTCTGCCTGAATAGCGAAACCACGGAAAAGACTTTTGAAGATGGAATCGTTCCTATAACCACCATTGGCGGTATTGGTGGTGTCGTAATTTACAAGTCTGCGACCCAGTGTAGTATCGAGCCGGATACGTATGACATTGGCAAGTTTGGTAGTGTCACGTTTACGAATAAAAAGTACCGAATCAGTCAATCGTTTTACCTGAAAAGTTTTGGAGCCCAACTCCGCTCCTACCGTATTAAAGGCGGGGTGTGAATATTTGTAAAGGGTGGTGTCGTTGAAGCCGGCATTTTGAGCGATCTCTCGAACACGCAGCGTGAGGTTGCTGTTGGTATCGCCATAATAGGACTGATAAGAGAGCGAAAGAACAACTGAGTCAACCTTTACCGAGTCGCGGTTGAAATAAGGATAAAAGAAATAACTGGGATGACTGATATTGAAGTAGGCATCTGCATGCACACCTCCAAATTCAGGATCATTGATATGCCCCACGGCCAGGTCATCATTAAAATAAACTTTGGTGGTATCGATCAGTGTTCTGTTATCGGCCTCTACCGGCAGGAAAGCCTCGAAGGTGTTGATATTGTCTATGGGCGGGATCAGATCCGATCCAAGGCTGGTCGACTCATTGATCCGGGTGCAAGCGGTGAGAGACAGTGCGATCACCCAACCGAGCGCAATCGTACGAAACATAGTATTGAAAATCGGACTTGCCATATTCTTAGGTGAACGAAATAAAAGGTTAGCTGGCAAGGTCGCTATAGAGTTGTAAATAGTCTGTTAAATCACCATCAGCATTGTAGAGTAAAGTTTTCTTGCCACGCACTTTGGTGAATTCGTCAGCCAGTTTCTTATCAATTTTTTCTGCTCCGAATGTGATGGCATCTGCATACTGCGCTCCGCCACGGAACATAGCGAGGTTGCTGCCATCTTTAAAGGCCTCGAGGTCTTTTTCTTTCAGCGATGGATGAATCAGCGCTTTCTTAATGAAATCCCCTCCGAGTTTTTCTTTGAAAGTCAATTCGCCCAGCGTGAAGACCACTTTACTGTGCGCGAAAACAGGCTCCTTTTTATAAACTGTTTTCAGATAAGCGGGGATCAATCCGGTCATCCATCCACTGCAATGGATGATGTCTGGAGGCCAGCCAAATTTCTTGACGGTTTCCAATGCACCCTTGCAGAAAAATACTGTACGAAGATCATTGTCCTCAAACCACTGATCCTGTTCATCGTGAAAAACGGACTTGCGCTTGAATAGCTCTTCGTTCTCTAAGAAATAAACCTGTAAACGGGCACTGGGCAAAGAAGCCACCTTGATTTGCAACGGTAGATCATCGTTATCGACCGTTACGTTGATGCCAGATAAACGCACCACCTCGTGCAAGCGATGACGGCGTTCATTGATCACGCCAAATCGCGGCATAATGCAACGAACTTCAAAGTTGTTGTCATTGGCTTTGATGGCCAGCCGGTTGACGATCTCGGAAAATTCCGTCAGCTCCAGATAAGGAGACATCTCATTGGCGATAAAGAGAATGCGCTTTTTTGCTGACATCGGCGTACACTTTGGGTAAGAACCGAAAGGACCAGAAGAGAACTCCCGGGGCCCGGACGATCCATTAAGGGGGCAAAAGTACAGAAAATAAGGAAAATCACTGCTTCGGAAATGCAGGTGACCAGACATTTGGTAGTTTTATGGGCTGATAATCATGTCAAACCGTCTATCCAAAGCCAGTTCAAACTTGTTTTACGCAGCCCTGGCTGCTTTTTTCATCTGGATGTCACTTCGACACCTGAATGCAGATCAATGGGAAGAAATCAAGTCGGCCCTTCGAAATACCCGCTATGTACTAATCTTACCAGTAGTATTGATCCTCTTGCTAAGCCATTGGGTCAGAGCCCTTCGGTGGCGCCTGCTTATCGAATCATTGGGGCATGAAGTGAGCAGAAAAGATTCTTTTTATGCAGTGATGATCGGCTATTTGGTGAATCAGGGGGTGCCCCGTTTGGGAGAGGTAATGAAATGCACCCTGTTGGGGAGAAAAGCGGGGATTCCCGTCGAAAAACTCGTTGGCACAATCCTATTGGAACGATTGTTTGATGCCTGTTGCCTGATCATTTTTTTCGGTTTAACGCTCGCCATTCAGCCCGACCTATATGATAAGGTGATGGACACATTCTTTGCTTCCAAAAGAGGAGGTGCTCGGGCCGCTTACAGCCGATTCGCCATCTGGTTATTTGGCATACTACTGATCGGCTTAGGGGTTTTTATTTGGTATAAACTACGGCACCTGAAAACCCGCGAACTAAAGGAACGATTGGTTCGTTTTCAAAAACAATTTGTCGAGGGGCTGCGGTCCATTCAACACCTAAAAGCACGTGGGTATTTCCTCTTTCTGACCCTGATCATGTGGATCTGCTACCTCGGAGGCGGTTACATCGGACTGCTTGCCTTCTCCGAAACACAAGAATTGGGAATGCCAGTGGCGTTCAGCATCCTCTCTGCGGGCAGTGTGGGCATGATCGCCTCCCCCGGAGGCATCGGTGCTTATGCCTATTTGATCCAAAAGACCATGGAGCTTTATGGAATTGAAGAAGCCGCTGCCATTGCCTTTGGGTGGTTGCTTTGGCTGGTTCAGACCGCTGTGATCGTGCTGGGCGGATTGGCCAGTTTTGCTGGCATCTCCAACAAAACCAAAAAGGCATGAGAAAACCCGATTTGTACAAAGACAAAATTTTAACGCCTGCACAAGCGCGACAGCAAGTGCAGTGTTGGCACATGGTTGGTCAAACCGTTGCATTCACCAACGGTGTTTTTGATCTCTTGCATGAGGGGCATCTATACTCGCTTGGCGAAGCCGCTAAGGAAGGCACGCGGCTAATCGTAGCCATCAATTCTGATCAATCTGTAAAAAGACTAAAAGGACCGGAGCGTCCGATCCAATCAGAAACCACCCGCGCCTTGGTGTTGGCCGCACTGGTATTTGTGGATGCGGTAGTAATATTTGAAGAAGATACCCCCGCCGATCTGATCGAATTGATCGAACCCGATGTGATAGTAAAAGGCGGCGATTATACACCGGAACAGGTAGCCGGAGCCGATCGGGTACTTGCCAGGGGCGGCAGAGTGGTCATCAATCCGATATTGGAGGGCTACTCCACCACCGCTACCATTCAGCGAATGAAAAAGGACTCCTAGAGCGAACGCACTACTTTTGCGGCACCATGCCATTGAAAAGTTTCCGATTCAACCTCTTTGCCGCGCTGCTGCTGGTGAGTTTGCTCGTTCAAGCGCAAGAGGAACCACTTACGCTTACGGAGGTCAGTTTTACTGCACATGGCAATCAACAATCAATACGCAACACCGGAAGAAACATCTGGATCGTTCCCAGTAATTTGTTCGCACGAGCGCCGGTTCATTCGATCGATGATCTGCTTCGATTCATTCCGGGATTGGAGGTGCAACAAAGAGGTCCACAGGGTTCTCAAGGCGATCTGCTGATCCGAGGAGGTACTTTTCAGCAGGTGTTGGTGCTGATCGACGGCATTCGGTTGAACGATCCGCTGACCGGCCATTTCAATGCCTACATCCCCATCGATCCCATGGAGATCGATCGGATCGAGATCCTGAAAGGTCCGGCCGCCGCCATTTGGGGATCGGAAGCCGTGGGAGGTGTAATTCAGATATTCACCAAAACCTTTTCGACCAAAAACAGATCAGCTGAAAAAAAATTACAAGGAGCAGTAGGATACGGTGAATATAACTTGTTACAAGCACAAGCACGTGCTTTTCTGCAGCGGAAAAGAAATAATTTATCTGTATCCGCATCCAGCCGCAACAGCGATGGAGCTCCCCAACGAGGAACACGTGGCTATTTTCATCTGCATACAATGCAAGCATCTTGGCAACATGTTTTTGAAAACGGAATGATACTCCGGTTACGCAGTGCCTGGGATGCAAGAGATTTCGGAGCCCAGAATTTCTATACAGGCTTCATCAGTGATACGGCTAATGAGCAGGTGAACAGTTGGTGGAACCATGCACAACTGCAAAAAATTGGAACGAACGGAAATTGGCAAGCTGACCTGGGCTATAAACAAACGACGGACAGATATCGGTTTCGTCCGGGTGCGGCGCCCAATCTCAATGAAATGGGTTTTACACAATTCCAATTGCGCTACCAACGCCAAACAGAAGCACCCTTTCAATATCAAGTAGGCATACAAGCGTTTCAACGCAGCATTGAATCGAACGACCGGGGGAATCACCAAATAGAACAAGTTTCCTTATTTGGAGTTGGACAATACGCACTCGCTACAAACTGGATGCTGAATATGGGATGGCGGATGACACACGATGAACTTTATGGGAACATCCTTATCCCCCAACTAAGCCTGTCTAAAGCCGGAGCAACACATCAATGGCGTCTTTCGGCCGGTCGCTCTTACCGAGATGCTGATTTTACAGAACGGTACAACAACTACAATAAATCGTTGGTGACAAGTGGGCGCATCGGTAATCCGGCGCTCTCCCCGGAAGATGCCTGGCAGATCGAGATGGGCTACGACATCGCCATTCGAAATAAATTTCACTTACATACGAGTCTTTTTTACCGAGATCATAAGGGATTGATCGATTGGATAACCACCCCCTATGCCCAAATGCCCCGCCCCATCAATCTTTCACCAAGCGGTACCTATGCACTCGCTAAAAACGTAGCCCGCGTTCAAACGATCGGATGGGAAGCGGACCTGCAGTACCGCGACACGGTGGGAAATGGCCTATTAGTTGCGCAGGCGGGACTGCTTTGGCTGAGCAATCAGTCGGCAGATGGTGCAGCTGGATTTTATTTGAACAGCCATGCGCGCTTTTTGATAAATGGGATGATACAATATCGAAGCGGGAAATGGGAATGTGCCCTCAGTGGTCTTTACAAGCAAAGAGCCGCGCAATCATCCAGCGCACTTGCTGCGCGACTCAGCCCCTCCTATTTTCAGATGAACATAAAAATTTCGTTTGAAGCAGTGAAGGGAAAAATGTGGCCATATCTGCAATGCGACAATGCACTGGATACGCGTTTCAGCGATTTATTGGGAGCCCCCATGCCCGGCAGGTGGCTCTCCGGTGGATTTCGGGTAATTTTATAAATCAAACAACGAAGTATGGATTTTTTAAAACAATTGGGACTGAAGTCGGAGCATGCCGGAGTGAGTACCGGAAACACATGGCTTTCATCGAACGGAGAGTGGCTGGAATCCTACTCCCCTGTAGATGGAAAATTCATCGGAAAGGTTCGTTCGGCCGACCAAGCCGCCTACGAAGCAGCCATTCAAAAAGCGCAAGAGGCATTCCTTGTTTGGCGGACCATGCCTGCCCCTCGCAGAGGTGAGATCGTTCGACAGATCGGAGAAGCTTTGCGAGCAAAAAAAGACGCGCTGGGCAGATTGGTCTCCTATGAGATGGGAAAAAGTTTGCAGGAAGGTTGGGGTGAGGTGCAAGAGATGATCGATATCTGTGATTTCGCCGTGGGACTTTCCCGCCAGCTGCACGGACTCACCATGCACAGCGAACGACCCTCCCACCGCATGTACGAGCAATATCACCCGCTTGGTCTGGTAGGAATCATATCCGCCTTCAATTTTCCAGTTGCCGTTTGGAGTTGGAATACAATGCTGGCTTGGATATGTGGTGATGTTTGTGTGTGGAAGCCATCTGAAAAAACACCACTCTGTTCCATTGCCTGTCAATTGATCGTTGCGGAAGTATTTGAAAAAAATGATCTGCCCGAGGGAATCAGTGTACTGGTAAATGGAGGAAGATCCGTGGGTGAATGGCTCAGCGCCGATACCCGCATACCACTTATCTCCGCAACCGGATCAACCCGCATGGGTAAAGAAGTCGGTGCTACCGTTGGAAGACGCCTGGGGCGTTCCTTGCTAGAACTGGGAGGAAACAATGCCATCATCATCACGCCCGATGCAGACCTTGATATTGCCATACCGGCTGCGGTGTTTGGCGCGGTGGGTACAGCCGGACAGCGATGCACCACTACCCGTCGCCTGATCATACATCAATCAATCTACGAAGCTGTAAAAGAGCGTCTCGTTAAAGCATATGGCCAGATACGTATCGGTGATCCGCTGAATCCGCAAAACCTAATGGGACCACTGATCGATACCGATGCCGTGGCTCAATATCTACACGCCATACAAGCTTGCAAGGATCAAGGGGGTAAATTTCTATTGGAGGGCGCCGTGATGGAAGGCAGTGGTTTCGAGAGCGGCTGCTATGTAAAACCCTGCATTGCAGAGGTGGCTCCTAATCTACCAATTGTGCTGCACGAAACCTTTGCCCCCATTCTCTACATCATGTCTTACAATACGCTGGATGAGGCCATTGCCATTCAAAATGGGGTTCCTCAGGGACTCTCCTCCGCAATCATGACGTTGAATCTTCGGGAAGCGGAACTGTTCCTCTCTGCAGCCGGTAGTGACTGTGGTATAGCCAATGTAAACATTGGCACTTCCGGCGCCGAGATCGGCGGGGCCTTTGGCGGTGAAAAAGAAACAGGTGGAGGAAGAGAGAGCGGCAGTGATGCCTGGAAAGTATACATGCGCCGACAAACCAATACGATCAACTACAGTAAAAACTTACCCTTGGCGCAAGGCATCCGCTTCGATCTCTAATCCAAATGAAATCTTAAATAAAATAGTCCAATAACGAAAACATCTCTGCTCAAGCAGGAGTTTCAGTATTTTAACCGCTCAAATCAATTTATGCGATACAACTTCATTGCCCGATCGATTGCGATGGCCTCGCTGATGGCCATGTCTTTACTGACCACGCAAGCACAAACATCCACCGCCTCTACCGACTCGCTGAAAGGATGGCATTTGGCCTCGAGCAGCAAGGGATACCAAGGCATAGCACTTGAGCAAGCCTATGAGTGGCTGAAAGGCAGTAAAAAGAAAAGCAGTCCCGTGATCGTGGCAGTCATTGATTCTGGAATCGATACCCTGCACGAAGACCTTAAGTCGGTTCTGTGGAGAAACCCTCGTGAGATCCCGGGCAATGGAATGGATGATGATAAAAATGGTTACATCGACGACATTCACGGATGGAACTTTCTTGGAAACACCAAAGGAGAGAATGTTGAAAAGGATTCATATGAAGCCGCACGTGTTTATCATGGCCTGAGAGAGAAATGGGAGGGAAAAACTGTAACAGTAGATCTTCTGTCGAAGGAAGAGCGCTTTGAATACGAGATGTGGAATCGAGCCAAAAAAGAGATCGCCAGCAACGACAATGGCATGCAAGTGGTGCTGATGAAAAGAGCTTATCAAAATTTTGTAAAAGGCGATAGTTTGCTACGTCTGGCAATGGGCAAAGAAAAATATACCGGAAAAGAGTTGGGTGATTTTCAAACAGATGACCCTGAATTGAAGAAAGCTAAAAGCATGATCTATGGCTTACTATCGGCCAATGATATGCTGGAAGTTTACAATGTTGATTTTCTGAAAGAGTTCAAAAATTATGTTGATTCAGAGGAGGCCAAGGCCAATGCAGCAGAGCAGGCCCCTACTCCCTATCGAAACAAAGTCGTGAACGACAAATATGATGATATTAAAGACCGCAACTACGGAAATAACAACCTGATGGTTAGTCTTGACGGCGCCGTACATGGCACGCACGTATCCGGTATCATTGCAGCGGTTCGCAACAACGGAGTAGGAATGGATGGGGTTGCCGATAATGTGCAGATCATGACCCTACGTGCGGTTCCCGACGGAGACGAGCACGATAAAGACATTGCCCTGGCCATTCGCTATGCGGTGGATAATGGTGCGCGGGTAATCAATATGAGTTTTGGCAAAAGCTTCTCGCCCCAGAAAAAATGGGTAGATGAAGCTGTTCGCTACGCTGAATCAAAAGATGTTTTGTTGGTGCACGCAGCCGGGAACGATGCCAAGAACTTAGATACAACCTTCAACTATCCTAGTCCCTTGATGCTGGACGGAAACAGACCCAAAAACTGGATTACGGTAGGCGCCAGTGGCGATCCCAAAATTGGTGGACTGACCGCCAACTTCTCCAACTATGGAAAGGATGAAGTGGATGTATTTGCTCCAGGTGTCAAGATTTGGTCCACCGTGCCGGGTACAAACACCTATCAGTTCCTTCAAGGAACCAGCATGGCTTCCCC
>CAYYXC010000018.1:962-1312 GCA_964475505.1 uncultured Chitinophaga sp. | reverse complement strand
CTTAGCTGCCTTGATCATGGAATATTTTCCCAACTTATCGGCTGCACAGGTAAAACAAGTCATCGAACAATCGGCACAGAAGCCAACCGGAACGGTGCGGAATCCGGGCAATGGAGAAGAAGTATCGTTGTCTGATCTTTCTCGCACGGGTGGCATCATCAATGCTCATGAAGCGATCAAACTCGCTGCAACCATCAAAGGTGAGCGAAAACTACCACCACAACCCAAAAAATCCTTCTAAACAAAAAAGCCGGTCTACGACCGGCTTTTTTGTATCGGTATATTTGATCCAGGATCTGGTTCAATCCCAGCATTGGATCCTCCCCTACATCAACCTATCTACATGAAAC
>CAYYXC010000018.1:0-952 GCA_964475505.1 uncultured Chitinophaga sp. | reverse complement strand
ATGAAACGTACTGCTACCCTACTGCTGATCTGTTCCGCATTATTAGTAAACGGACAGTCTTCCACACTTACCGTACCGAGCATTATGCGTGATCCGAAATGGATTGGCAGTTCGCCAAGTAACCCTTTTTGGAGTCCGGATGGACAAACCCTCTATTTTTCCTGGAATCCGGATAAAGCACCGAGCGATTCACTGTATGAGATCAAAATGAATGAGATAGAACCGAGGAAAGTCAGTCCCACTGAAAAAGAACGAATCAATCAAACCGGCCGGTATGTATACAATGCCGATCGATCTGCTTGTGTGTATACCTATCGGGGTGATGTTTACTTGTGGGACGCCAAACGAAACAAAACAATGCAGATCACGGCTACCGCGGATGCCGAATCAAATCCGCAGTTCAGCTTTGGTGGAACCCGCATTATTTATACGAGCAGACAACAGCTATTCTCCTGGGATCGACAGACAGGCACCATCGAGCAATTGATACAGATCAAAATGCCAGAGGGCAGCAACATGGGTCGATCAGCAGCAGGTGCGGACAAAAAAACCATTCCGCAGGAAAAATGGCTGCAACAGGATCAACTGGCTGTGATGGAAGTGCTTCGTGAACGAAAAGAAAAACGCAGTGCCGCGGAGCGATATAAATCCATGCTGCCGAAACAACCTGAGTTGAGAAGTATTTCATTGGATGATAAATCACTGCAACAATTGCAGGTCTGTCCCAGCGGACAGTACATCAGCTACGTATTATTCAAGCCGAGCAGCGGAAAAATCGCACAGGTCCCTAACTACATAACAGAGAGTGGTTTTACCGAAGAGATCGCCACCCGAACCAAAGTTGGAGCACCCCAGGGTGACTACGAATTATTTCTGTATGACAGACTCAATGATTCGCTCATCAAAATTTCACCGAGCGAGATCCCAGGCATTTACGACCTGCCCGATTACA
>CAYYXC010000017.1:17211-18124 GCA_964475505.1 uncultured Chitinophaga sp. | reverse complement strand
TGTGACGGGACTGAAACTCTTGGTTATGGATACCGGATGATGCCATGGTCGTGCTTATTTGAATTTGCCGCAAAGTTACAAGGGGAAAAGGAGACCCTTTTGGGCGCCTGCAAAGTGGGGATAATCCGTGAAATCTGCTTTCTTTGTTGAATGGCTGAGCTGCCGGTACATTGGACTCGTTTAGCAGAATCCCGTCTGAAAGTTTATCGTCAATTCCTCGACCGGGTGAACCGAAACAGGGCCTTGTCGATTTTGCCGGTGCTTCATGAGGCCGCCACGGAGGCTACCGACTGCTTGCAATGTGCCCAATGTTGCAAGAATTACTCCCCCCGATTCAAAACCCCAGACATTAAACGGATCAGCCGGGTGATGGGCCTTCGGGAGAGTGAATTCATCGATCGCTACCTAAAGGTTGATTCCGAGGGTGATTTTGTAACAAAGTCTTTACCCTGCCCGATGTTGGGCGCTGATAATCGATGTTCGATCTATGAGGATAGGCCATCGGATTGCCGACGATTTCCTTATACCGATGAGGATGTGTTGCTCAAGCGCCCCCGGATCACATTGGAAAATGTTAGGTTTTGTCCGATCACTTACAGAGTGATGGAGGGGTTGATCCAGCAGTTGGGCGGACGTTGATCAGTACTCGAATTTTCGTAAGCTCGGGGAGCGGAACCAGGTGATCAATACAACGATCAAGGTCACACATCCCCCAAAGATCACTGACGGTACAGTACCCAATGCTTTTGCGGCAAAACCACTTTCAAATTGACCAAGTTCGTTGCTGCTATTGATGAAAAGCGAGTTCACGCTGGAAACTCTTCCCCGCATGTGATCGGGGGTGGTTAATTGCAAGATCGTGCCTCTTATCACTACACTTATGCCGTCAAACATACCAGCGATCAGCAAGGCC
>CAYYXC010000017.1:6778-17201 GCA_964475505.1 uncultured Chitinophaga sp. | reverse complement strand
CGAGATCCAATAAATATCAGACAGGCCAAATGCGATCACACATACCCCAAATCCGCCCACTGCGTAGAATAGCCGTTGGCCTTGTTTGTGTTTCATAGGGCGCAGAGTGATGAGCACGATGGTGATGATGGAGCCTATGTCAATCGCGGCATTCAGCCAGCCAAATCCGATGGGACCAACTTCCAAGATCCGGTCGGCAAATTCTGGCACCAATGCTACGACGCCTCCAAACAGTACAGCGAACAAGTCCAGACTCAGGGCGCCCAGCATGATCTTATTTTGATAAACAAATTGTAGGCCTTCTTTCACACTCTGCCAAGCAGAAACCTCCATGGATTTCGCCAGTATCGGCTTGCGTTCTATGCGCATCATGAAGAGCGCTGAAATCAGCACGTATACCAAAATGATTCCATAAGTTTTATTTACCCCAAACCAGGCGATCAGGAATCCGGAGCTTGCATGCCCCACGATGGAGGCTATCAGCCAAGTAGATGAACTGATGTTTGCAGCCAGGTGCAGGATCTCCCGCGGTACCAGTTGAGCGATCAATGCATGCGTGGTTGGTCCGGCAAAAGCACGAATGATACCGGTGCAGAAAATGATGGCATAAAAAAGCAGGGGCAGGGTGGAAGATGAAAACTTTCCGAATACACTGGGCAGTGTCAGTACAACCATTGCCACGCAGCAACAGGCATAAATTAGCACGGAGCGTAACAACAGGGTTCTCTTGTCAGATCGATCAATGACATGACCTGCATAAAGTGCTAAACAAAATACGGGGATGAACTCAGCGAGGCCTGCCAGCCCGATCGAAAAAGAATCCCTTGTTATTTGAAAAAGTTGATAAGCGGCCACCGTTCCCAGCATGCGCAGGGCCATGATCAGAAAAAAACGTGCGATAATAAAATAACGGAACTCGGCGTGTTGCAGGGGTTGCAGTCCCGGTGAACCGGCGAACAACTTCATGCGACAAAGATACTAGGGCAGGGTCAGGAAGTGTTGTCCGGGTTCATATTCCTTTTCCAACGCCTCCAGTAAAAACTCGAAATGCGGGGGATGATGCAGAAAATCTGCCTGGCTGACATCTATGATCAGCGTAGGAACGGATTGATTTTTCAAGAAGTGGGTATATGTCTCTTGCAGGTTTTGCAAGTAGCTATCCGGAATGTTTTGCTCGTAAGCCCTGTTTCGGGCTTTGATGTTTTGCTGCAGTTTGGATACGGGCGCATGCAGATAGACCAAGAGGTCGGGTTGGATGAGTTGCTGATGTATGATTTCGAATAGTCGTTGATATAAACGGAATTCATCAGCTGGCAGGGTCACTTTAGCAAACAGCAGACACTTGGTGAATAGATAATCGGAGATGGTCAGCTGCTGAAAAAGATCGGTTTGCTGAATGAGCTCCTTGAGTTGTTTGTACCGCTCTGCCATGAAGAATAGCTCTACCGGAAAGGCATATTGTTCGGGCTTTTCATAAAACTTGGGCAGAAAAGGATTGTCTGCAAATTCCTCCAGCACCAACCGGGCATTGTAATGGCGGCTCAGCAGGGTGGCCAGGGTGGTTTTTCCGGCACCAATGTTGCCTTCAATGGTGATGAAGTGGTGTTTCATTAAATAGTAACTCGACGTGGGGCGACAAATTAACTGAATTGTTTTTACATGAAACGCCTCATTAAACTAATTCACTCGAGTAACCTGAAGAGGATCGGGACAGGACTGCAGCAGTTCCTCGATGCTTTTGTTTTGTTTGGGGTGAATCTGATTCGGAGCAATTTCTGCCAGCGGAATGAGGGCGAAGCGGCGGTTGGGGAGCTCGGGGTGTGGTAAGGTGAGCCGCTCAGCATCCAGCACCTCGTTCTCGAAAAGCAGAATGTCAATATCAATGGTTCGGGGGCCATACCGTTGTTTCCGCTCCCTGCCCAATTCTTTTTCAATGGTTAGGATGGCATCCAGCAGACTGAAAGGAGGCAAATCAGTAATAAGGCAAATGGCTTGGTTGAGAAATGCCGGTTGGTCGGTTAGTCCCCAAGCCTCCGTCTCGTACCGTGCCGACTGGTTGGATACGGTGCCGATGGACGACAAGGCCAGAATGGCCTGATCTAAATATTGAACGCGATTGCCTTGGTTGGAGCCGAGCAGAAGATAGGCCTGGTGCATGGCGCAAATATCCGCAATAGAATACTCCGCGCTATGCTCATTTCGGATAGATTTGCAGCCAACCATGTCCTCTTCCAGCAAATACAGTCAGGTCCGGGCCTTGCTCGCCATCACCAAAGCCAGTTTTAAGGCCATATTTGCCAATCCCAGTGCCATCATATTCAGCGTACTGTTTCCCATCATCTTCATATTGATCTTCGGTGCGTTTGATGGCAAGGGGAGTTCCAGTTTTCGAATCGCGGTCACAGCCGATTCCGATACAACCAGTGATTTTTATTTAGGATTGACACAAACGCCTGTGATCAAATTAGTTTCATACGAAGACACTGCACAGCTGAAGCAGGATCTTCAAAAAGGAAAACTCACGGCCGTATTGCAGATTGTGGCGGACTCCGATACTACGCATCGTGTCATTGTTCGTTCAACTACAGCCAGCAACAACACACTGGGTTCGTTTTTACCCGTGTTGGATTATATCCGTTTGCGCATAGAGCAGGCCAACCGGGGCGATGTTGCTGCCTCGGTCCAAATCGATCCTCCGATCGTGGCGGAGGTTCGACCTTACCGTCAGATCGATTTCATCCTGCCGGGTCAGTTGGGTTTTTCTATTCTCTTCTCCACGTTATTTGGTATCGCATTTACCTTTTTTGGTTTGAGGGAGCAATTGGTGCTGAAGCGCTTTTACGCTACTCCCATCCACCGGTTGAATATTTTGCTGGGAATCGGAGCCAGCCGTTTGTCCTTTCAACTGCTCAGTGTAACCGTGCTGTTGTTATTTGGTCATTTCGCTATGGATTTCACGTTGCATGCCGGTGCAATTACTTTTTTTGAGATCATATTCATGACCATCGTGATGTTGTTTTTATTGATGGGGGTAGGACTGATCTTCAGCAACATCGCGAAAACGGATTCATCCATTCCGTTGCTCATCAATCTTTTTGGTTTTCCGCAAATGATGTTGTCGGGTACATTCTTTCCCATTGATGTGTTTCCCGGATGGTTACAACAGTTCTGCCAGATACTCCCGCTTACTCAATTCAACGATGCCATCCGTAAGATCGCCTTTGAAGGCGTTTCGATCTTGAATTGTTGGTCTGAGCTGTTGATCTTGGGCGGATGGATGATGCTAATCTATATAATTGCGGCCCGCACAATTAAATGGGAATAGCGGTATGCGGATCCTGAAACTTTTTCTGATTAGTTTTCTTGTTTTCTTTTCGGTGCTTACGGCAGTGGGATTATTATTTCCGGCAAATGTGCAAGTGTCGCGCGCCATCGACTTACCGGGCTATCAGCGAAATTTTTTGCTAGCGCACATTAATGATACGCTGTCTCAAGCTTGCTGGATTGACTCTTCCGGTCAGGGGAATGCTGTTTGGTTGCAGACCGATACCAGTGCGGTTTGGCGTTATGATGAAGGAACTACTTTGTCTTGGATTCTTCATGGTAAGGATGGACAGATCACGATGCAGGGACACGTAGAGGCGCAATTGGGATGGTTGCCATGGGAGCGGTTCAGATCGCTTTTGATGGAACCCAGGTATGGCCCTTGGTTGGAGAAAAGACTGGAGCGATTTAAGATTTGCCTTGAGCGCAGCGATGCTGCTCAGTCGCCCTGAATGAATTTCAAATTCCTTTTTATTCCCTCGAAGCCGGTGCGTTTTAGGGGAGATTCCCTGAACATTTTCCGAAATACCTCCTCGGTCATCTCCTCCCAATCTTGGGTTGATAAATTCAATAAACCAGGAATGGGTTCGAACGAGGGCTCTTGAGTGGGTTTGCTGAAACGGTTCCAGGGGCAAACGTCCTGACAGATATCACAGCCAAAAAGCCATCCCTCGAATTGTTCTTTATTTTCAGCCGGGATCAGTTTTTCCTTTAGCTCGATCGTGAAATAGGAAATGCATCTGTTGCCCGCAATGGTTGGGCCGGGCAGAATCGCCTTGGTGGGGCAAGCATCAATGCAACGCGTACAGGTTCCGCAATGATCGGTAGGGAAGGGAGCGTCGGGGGTTAGCTCCAGATCGGTGATCAGTGTCGCAATGAAAAAAAACGATCCTTGTTTTTTGTTAATGAGGTTTCCATTTTTCCCGATCCATCCCAGTCCGCTTCGTTGTGCCCAACTTCGTTCGAGTACTGGCGCGGAGTCAACAAATCCTCTGCCATCAATCTCACCGATCTGTTCCCGTATAAGTTGCAGAAAAGATTTTAGTTTCTCACGAATTACCAAGTGGTAATCTTTTCCGTACGCGTATTTAGAGATTTTTGCATTGGAATTAGTTGCTACAGTAGCCGGATAATAATTGTATAGCAAGGTGATAACGGAACGAGCGCCCGGCACCAGCAACGAAGGGTTGACACGCAGATCGAAATGTCGCTCCATGTAATGCATGCTGCCCTGGTACCCATTTTTCAACCAGCGCTCTAAGCGGCGCGCGTCTTCATCCAGTGGTTCAGCCTTGGCAATTCCGCACTGCTCAAATCCCAGTGTTGTTGCCAGCGATTTGATCAACTCACTTCGCTGTTCCAATTGATTTGCGGATGGTTGGAAGGCCGGCATGAACTGTTTACTTGCAGGTATTCGCAAGTTTTTGGGTGATCTGTTGACGGATTTGTTCGTGTATCTCCGCCCGGTCTTCGACGAGTAGGTTTTTAGTGAGTACCAAGCTGGCATAGCCGTGACAATAATCGACCGTAGGCCATATTCCGAACAGGCCAGGACTGGCCAGTACGTTTCCTATTCCATTGTTTCCATCGATCACCCAGGCCCCCGATGCATATTGAAATCCGGTTGCGTTTTTGGGTGCAAACCGAAGGGGAAGTTCTTCGGTGCGAATGGCGCGTAATTCGGCAATGGATTCCGGAGAGAGGAATTGCACGCCGTTGATCTTACCGTTATTCAGCAGCATACTTAAGAAGCGGATGTAATCATCGGCATTTGAAAGCGCTCCGCCGGAGGGATTTACAGGTCCGCCATCCAAATTAGTGAAGCTTGTTCTTCGCATGGCGAGTGGGTTGAACAGCTTGGTTTTGATTAATACGTCAAATCGTTTTTTGGTGACTACTTCCAGCACCCGTCCCGCGATGTTCAGTCCCACATCCCCGTACCAGAAATCTGATCCGGGGTTTGCCCGAATGCGTCGAGAAGCCATTCCATTCACTTCCTCTTCGAGGGATTCATACTTTTTTCGGTCTGATAATTTTTTCAATAAGCGATCGTCATCGGTGATACCTGTGGTGTGGCTTAGACAATGGCGCAGTGTGACATAACTTTTGAAATACTTGCCGAACTCGGGTAGATAGTTCACCACTGGATCGTCGAGGCTGATCTTTCCCTCTTCCACGATCTTCATTACCAGTGCCGCTGTTAGCCATTTGCTGCAACTGGCAATGGGGACTTGTGTTTTGGAATTGAAATCACCCATCTCCTTTTTGTAAATCAGTGAATCTTTGTTCCAGATCAGTACTACGAGGTCCGTACCGAGTTTTTTTTGATTGCTGGTTAAGGTGGCAGTCAGTTCCTCCCACTGCGATTGGGCCTTTATGGGCTGCAATTGTAGCAGTCCAATCATAAAAAAAATGACGAGGGGGCAGATGGGTCTGATGAAAACTGACATAGTTGCTTGATTTGAGGCGTTGGATTGGCATTTGTGCCATCCTATATACAAAAATAGTTGGTTATGAACTTAGGCAATTTTACTATAAAAGCAGCCGAGGCGGTGCAGCAGGCACAGCAGTTGGCTTTCAATGGGCAATGTCCCACCATCGAGACCGCTCACTTGCTAAAAGCCTTGTTGGCACAGGAAGATACGCCTGTGACCTACCTCTTGAAAAAGAACAATGTGACGCTGGGAGTGGTTTCGCCCAAGTTGGATGAGTTGATTCAAAAACTCCCTAAAACTTCGGGTGAGGCGGCTCAGCAGATCAGCCGCGAAGCAAATCAGGTTGTGTTGCGAGCAGGTGCGGCCTTATCTGCTTTTGGCGATGAGTTTGTTACGCCTGAGCATTTACTCTTGGCCATCTTGCAAGGGAATGATGGCACGGCGGGGTTGCTGAAGAATGCCGGACTCAGCGAATCCGATCTGATCAAATCCATCAAGGATCTCAGAAAAGGAGAGAAGGTAACTTCTGCCACGCAACAATCAGAGTTCAACGCGCTGAATAAATACGCTAAGAACCTGAACGAGATGGCTCGTTTGGGGAAGTTGGATCCGGTGATTGGTCGAGACGAAGAGATTCGGCGCACCCTGCACATCCTGTCCCGTCGAACCAAAAACAATCCCATTCTTGTGGGTGAGCCAGGTGTTGGCAAAACTGCCATTGCAGAGGGCATTGCCCATCGCATCGTGAATGGAGATGTGCCCGAAAACTTAAAGAGTAAGATCATTTATGCGTTGGATATGGGCCAGTTAATCGCAGGTGCCAAATACAAAGGGGAGTTTGAGGAGCGTCTGAAGAGTGTGGTCAAGGAGGTTGGACAAAGCGATGGGGGCATCATTCTTTTCATTGATGAGATACACACGCTTGTGGGTGCAGGTGGTGGAGAGGGTGCCATGGATGCAGCCAACATATTGAAGCCAGCCTTAGCCCGTGGTGAACTGCGAGCGGTAGGTGCTACTACGCTGAATGAGTACCAGAAATATTTTGAAAAAGATAAAGCGCTGGAGCGTCGTTTTCAGAAAGTAATGATCGATGAGCCATCGGTAGAGGATGCGATATCTATTTTACGCGGATTGAAGGATCGATATGAAACGCATCACCATGTTCGTATCAAGGACGAGGCCATCATTGCTGCGGTGGAATTATCTTCTCGATATATCACAGATCGCTTTTTGCCAGACAAGGCCATTGATCTTATCGACGAAAGTGCGGCCAAACTTCGATTGGAGATGAATTCCATGCCGGAAGAATTGGATACGCTCGAGCGTCAGATCCGTCAGTTGGAGATCGAACGAGAGGCGATCAAGCGCGAGAACGAGGAGCAAAAATTGAAAGAACTACAGACAGAGATCGCTAATCTGGTGGTGTTGCGTGATACGTTGCGCGCCAAATGGAAATTGGAGAAAGAGCAGGTCGATCAGATACAACAGGCCAAGCAATCCATCGAATCGTTGCGTCAGCAGGCCGAGCGGGCCGAGCGTGAGGGTGATTATGGAAAAGTTGCTGAGATACGATATGGTAAGATCAAAGAAGAAGAGAAGCGCATTGAAGCATTGACTGGTCAACTGGCTTCCTCTACCGAGAAAAGATTATTAAAAGAGGAGGTGGATGCGGAGGATATTGCCGAGAGCGTTGCCAAGTCAACCGGTATTCCGGTAGCCAAGATGTTGCAGAGTGAGCGCGAGAAGTTGTTGCACCTGGAGGAGCACTTGCATGAGCGTGTGGTTGGTCAGGAAGAAGCGATCACAGCTGTAGCAGATGCGATCCGTCGCAGTCGCGCCGGATTACAAGATCCAAAGCGCCCTATTGGGTCTTTCATTTTTCTTGGCACCACCGGTGTGGGAAAAACAGAGTTGGCAAAAGCACTGGCTTCTTATTTGTTTGACGATGAAAGTCTGATGACACGCATCGATATGAGTGAATACCAGGAGAAACATACTGTGTCTCGCTTGGTGGGAGCACCTCCCGGCTATGTAGGATATGAGGAGGGTGGTCAGTTAACGGAGGCGGTTCGTCGCAAACCATACAGTGTGGTGTTACTCGATGAGATTGAGAAGGCGCACCCAGATGTTTGGAATGTGTTGTTGCAGGTGTTGGATGATGGAAGGCTGACCGACAACAAGGGTAGGGTGGTGAACTTCAAGAACACCATCATCATTATGACAAGTAACCTGGGAAGTCACCTGATCATGGAGGCGTTCGAGGACATCGGAGAAAAATCCGTTCCCGAGGTAATGGAACGAACCAAGGTTGAGGTGATGGGATTGCTTCGTCAAACCGTTCGTCCCGAGTTCCTGAACCGCGTGGATGAGATCATTCTGTTTCAACCGCTGCTCAAAGCCGAGATAAAAGGGATTGTTCGGATTCAGTTGAAGGCCTTGTCCGATCTGCTGGCTGGTTCCGGCATCAACCTCCATTTCAGCGATTATGCATTGGCTTATTTGAGCGAACAGGGTTTTGATCCTCAGTTCGGTGCTCGTCCCCTGAAGCGCCTGATCCAGAAGGAAATCGTAAATCCGTTCAGCAAAAAGATCCTGGCCGGCGACATCGACCGTACACAACCGGTGCTGGTGGACGTTTTCGATGATACAGTGGTCTTTCGAAATGAGCCATTGGTAAAGGCGGTAGATTGATTTTCACGTTTTATTATAATTCTCAATCGATTGATTGTGAGTTGATTAAAACTTCAGACGAAAATCATGCTGCTTGCCTCTTGGCTAGCATATAAAAAAGGTTACCTTCAGCCCGAAACCGACAAACATCTGTTTGTTTTGAACTTTTTGGTCGGTTTTGTGTTTTACGATAAATCCCTTTTTATCAAAAAAGGGTAAACAAAATGATATGGCATTCAAAAAAGATGATGTAATCATAATCGAGCCCAAGGAGATTTTCGTGGGCAAAAAAGATGCCCCCGTAACCTTAATGGAATTTGGTGAGTATGAAAGCGAGGAGTGTGCCAAGGTCAACGAGGTGGTCAAACAATTATTGGAGGAGTATGATGGAAAGATCCGTTTTCAGTTCAGACATTTTCCATTGACCTTGATCCATCAGCGCAGCCTGAAAGCCAGTGAATCAGCCGTAGCTGCTGCACAAGAAGGTAAGTTTTGGGAGATGCACAAC
Source organism: uncultured Chitinophaga sp. (assembly GCA_964475505.1). Taxonomy (GTDB): domain Bacteria; phylum Bacteroidota; class Bacteroidia; order Chitinophagales; family Chitinophagaceae; genus JJ008. The sequence goes on along the minus strand of CAYYXC010000017.1, from coordinate 8,264 downwards.
GTTTTATTTCAGAACCGTCGCAACCTAGGAACTACCAGCCTGAAATTATACAGCAAAGAAGCCGGTGTCAAAAACAAAAAGTTTTTGGATGATCTGGTGAATGGTGTTTACGGTTGGCAGATCCAAGATGATTTGAAAGAAGGAATCAATCGGGGTGTTAAGGATCCTCCCGCCTTCTTTATCAACGACCAGCCATTCGTTGGCAAACCTACTTATGCAAACTTGAGCGCGGCGATCGATCAGGCCCTCAAAAAAACAAAGACAAAAGCGCCTGTTAAGAAAACAGCATCTCGACAAAAGCAACGAGTTTAATATCATCCCGGCCATTCGCCGGGATTTTTTTTAAGCAGGGCGACCAGATTTGATATATTGCGGCATGTCGATTGCATTATCAGAAATTCGTCATCCATTTTTCATAGGCATTGCAGGCAGTGGAATGAGTGCCTTGGCACAATACCTGCAGGGAACCGGCAGGCAAGTGAGTGGAAGCGATCGGTTATTTCAATCTCCCAGTGATATTCGGGATAAACTGGAGGCAGCCGGTATAAAATGTTTTCTACAAGATGGTTCCGGATTCTCATCTGATATCGATTGTGTGATCGTTTCCACCGCCGTGGAAGATTCCGTGCTGGAATATCAATTAGCCAAGGAACGTCAAATACCTATCCTCCATCGTTCAGATCTGCTGGCAATGATCGCGGCCAGTCGGAAAACCATTGCAGTGGCCGGCACCAGTGGTAAGAGTACTACCAGTGCGATGTTGTTCAGCATTCTGGAGCATGCAGGTTATGGTCCGGGTATCATCAGCGGCGCCGGACTCACTAAGTTAATCCGTCAGGGAAAGATCGGTAACGCCGAAGTGGGAACGGGGGAGTGGCTTATCATTGAGGCGGATGAGAGTGATGGATCGATCGTACACTATCATCCGGAGATTGGCGTATTGCTGAACATTGATAAAGATCACCAGGAGGTCGATGAATTGATTCGCTTGTTCACGCGCTTTCGTGCACAGAGTAAATTTTTCTCCGTGAATCGTTCGCATGTTTTGTCTAGTAAACTCTCTGCAGATGCGAGCTGGGATTTTTCACTTAGTGAAACCGATGGATCCTCATATTGCGGCACTCATTTTTCTCAGTCTGGTTTGGTGATATCCTTTCTTATAAATGGAGTCTCCTTTCGCTTGCAACAAGTGGGCCGGCACAACATGGAGAATGCATTGGCTGCCGCGACCATTGCGGCTCAGATCGGAATTCCACTCGAGACCGCGGCTGCTGCCTTATCCAACTATGAAGGGATTTATCGCAGGCACCAGGTGATCGGACAAAAAAACGGCATTTGGGTGATCGATGATTTTGCACACAATCCAGCCAAATGTGCCGCTTCCATTCGTGCTTGTCAGCCCATCTCAACTAAATTGGTTGCCTGGTTTCAGCCACATGGATTCAAACCCACTCGTTTTTTGCGAAACGATTACGTACAAGAGATC
>CAYYXC010000017.1:4210-6768 GCA_964475505.1 uncultured Chitinophaga sp. | reverse complement strand
AATTCGCCGCTTCGCTAAGACCCGGCGACGAAATATGGATGAGTGAGATCTATTTCGCCGGAGGAACGGCCACCAAGGATATTTCTGCCAATGATCTCATCAGTGATCTACGGGCACTCGGGGTGAACGCTTTTTTTGTGGCCGATCGCAACGATTGGATCGATGCCGTACGCGATCATCTCACAAGCGACACGGTGTTGTTGTTAATGGGTGCGCGTGATCCTTCTTTGGAAGCATTTGCCCAATCTGTCTGGCAGCGACTCTAGACTAAGCTATCCCGATAATTTTCGAATGAACAGATACGCGATGATGATCAGCATCAACAGAATGAGCGTGATCCATGGCCACCAGACGGGTGTTTCAAATCCGATCCAGCGTTTTCTTTTCTGTTTGCTGTTCAATCGACGTTTCAGGTCTTGATTGAGCGAATAGGCCAGTTGCTCCATTCTTGCTTTATCCGGTCCGCTTTCAATTCCCTCCATTGCATCGGCCAGAAAAGGATCTTCGAGCGACCGTGCCTCTAGTTCACGGGCTTCCGCATCGCTCATGTTCCCAGCCGCATACCGCAAGATGGCTTCGGCATCCTCGGGTGATAGATCTTGTCGGTTATGGATTGATTTATCGGCCATGGCGGATTTCCATTTTATCATCGATCAGTGCAATGCGGAGATTTCTTTTCCCGTTTTGGATGTGGCTTTTGATGGTGGGGAGGGAAAGTTCGGTTTGCTCGCTGATTTGTCGGTAGCTCATTTTTTTCAGGTAGAATAAAGTTACGCATCGTCGTTGCTCCTCGCTGAGTGCTTGCAAGGCTGTTTCCAGTTTATTGAATCGATCCTCTTTTTCGGTCCAATATTCCAGATCCACGGATGCATCGCCTTCGAGTGGTAATTCTTCCGCCGGTTTGGATGTGCCCCATTTTTTCTGTTCGCGCAAATGCATCAAGCATTGGTTCTTTGCGATTTGATAGATCCATGATTTGAAGTAGGTAACCCGGTATTTGGCGAGTTCGGCAATCGCCTTCAAAAAAACCTGTTGCACGTTATCGCGTGCGGCCTCCTCGTCTTTCAGGTATTTAAGGGATACACCCAGCAACATGATGGTATAGCGTTGCATCAGGTGGCCTAGACTCGCTGTATCCTTGTATTCGTAGAAGCGGTCCAGCAACTCCTCATCCGTCATATTTCTATAATTCACCATGGGCAAGGGCATCCTTCTTTAAGGCAGGATGCATCCGGGACGTAAATTCAACAAGGAATCATCAACTTTTTTTGATCCATTGAAGCAGCCATTGGTCCCAGGCCAGCATTCGAATGGCTGTATAGATCAGCACCCCGGCGAATATCTGTTTCAACTGTGTTTGTGAGAGGGAGAGCGCCCAGCGTCCACCCAAATAGGCCCCTAAAATAAATCCAACAGCAAGCAAACCCACCACGCGCAAGTCGATCGGATTTCCTTGTGCTTTGCATTGGGTGTAATAATAGGCCGAGGCCAGGATCACAACTGGCAGGGTTAGGACGGCCAACGAAGTGCCTTGTGCCTGGTGTTGAGTGTATTGCAGAAATATGACCAGTGCAGGCACCATGATAATACCGCCACCAATTCCGATCAGTCCGCTCATGATGCCAGCCCCCAGCCCGATGGCTAGAGCGATCCAAATGATTTGTATGTCCATATCTTTTTTCATCAATTAAAATCGTTCTGTTCAGGCGCGCATCATCCACCAGCCAAGCCACGTAAGGGTCATGCCTAGTAATATGCTGCCTAGCACATAACCGATGGCGATCGGCCAGCGATCGTGTTGGATGAGAGAAAAGGTCTCGAGGGAGAAGGCGGAGAAAGTGGTGAAGCCACCGCAAAAGCCACTCATCCAAAACCAACGCAGGTGCTCCGACTCAACAGGACGTTTATCAACGTAGCCGAAGAGTATGCCGATCAGCAAGCATCCGAGTAGATTCACCGCAAACGTGGCCCATGGAAAGGATGAAGCTTGGAAAGGGAGTATTCTTCCAATGCCATACCGAAGGCCGGCTCCCATGGCGCCACCTCCCATCACCCAAAGAATGGCTATCATTTTTTCTCGGGATTGGAAGCGGGTTCGTGTTCAAATAAGTATTTGAGGTCTACCATCCAGTTGCCATCTTTTCGACATACCCGAAGCGTATCCAAGTCATTTTTATATGAGTTGGAGTAGATGACGATGGTAGTGGAGTCGTTTAGATAGGTGACAGGTTGATGGATCCTAATGCTAGCGCCCCGGTATTTTTCTTTGGTGTCGGGATCGAGGTGATCGAAGGAGCGTGCCGTCACCTCCAGGTAATTCCTGTTCAGCGAGTCATCCAGCATATACTGTGATGCTTTTTTAAAATCGTTGGACAGGGCAGCTTGAATAAAATTACGGGCAGCATCCAGATCGCTTTCGGAGGCAGATGCAGTCTTTTTTTCCTGGCAGGAAAGTAAACTCAGAAGCGTCAGGGATAAAAAAGCGATTCGCATGGAGTTATGATTTTGCAGGACGCTCGTCCGGGTGGCGGGATTGGTCTCTTTCGTGTTCTTGATTG
>CAYYXC010000017.1:2198-4200 GCA_964475505.1 uncultured Chitinophaga sp. | reverse complement strand
CATCCTCCTCGTCTAATTCGATGTATCCAATGCCATCAATGTTGCGCAGGATGCGAGCAGCTGTTGCCAATCCGCTTCGTTGATGACGGGGCAGGTCAACCTGAGTCATATCTCCCGTGATGATTGCTTTCGCATTGGCACCGATGCGGGTGAGGAACATTTTCAATTGCAGGTCGGTGGCATTTTGGGATTCATCCAAAATGATGAACGCGTTGTCGAGTGTACGGCCGCGCATATAGGCGAGCGGCGCGATCTCGATGGTACGCGTTGTCATATAGTATCCCAATTTGTCGGCGGGGATCATATCATCCAGCGCATCATAGAGCGGACGCAAGTAAGGATCGATCTTTTCTTTAAGATCGCCGGGAAGAAATCCAAGGCTTTCGCCTGCTTCAACCGCCGGACGGGTCAGGATGATCTTCTTGACCTGTTTATTTTTTAGTGCACGAACGGCGAGTGCTACAGCGGTGTAGGTCTTACCGGTGCCAGCCGGACCGATTGCAAATACGATATCATTTCGTTCGGCCTCTTGAACCAATTTTTTCTGGTTGGCGGTTCGGGCACGTACGGATTTTCCGTTGGGGCCAAAAACCAATACTTCGTTCGGATTCTTCTCCTGAAAATGATCGATCACTTCTTGATCGTCGCCTCCCAGGATCTGCTCAAAATAATTGGCGCTCATGTGACCATTCCGCTCCAGATAGTCCATGATCTGTCTAATCTTCTCCTTGGCCACCTCGATCTGATCAGGGGAGCCACTGAGTTTCAACTGAGAGCCGCGAGAGAGGATCTTGAGAAGGGGAAATCGTTTTTTTAGGATGTCGAGTTTTCCGTTATTGACGCCCAAGAATTCAATGGGGTTGACGGATTCCAGGTTGATGATCGTATCGGTCAATTCGAATGAGTTTAGGATGATTGAATATTGTTTCGAATGTCCTATCCAATATTACTGAAAAGATTGCGCAAGTTCCTCATTTTAATTATGCACAGATTGTGAATTCTGCCGCCATCCTGTTAAAGTATCATGAAAAGAATACCAAAATCCCGTTTTCACTGCCACATTCCTCTTCTTTTGTATCTAAATTTTTACAAGCAGAGCGCATGCGGTTGTCTTTTCTTCTGATCTTTTGTTTGCTGGCAGTTGGTGCTTCGGGATGGGCTCAGCAGTATCGTTTCAGTGGACGGGTTGTGGATGCCCGGGGAGAATCCTTACCCCTCGCCACCCTAGAGATCAAGCAATTGGGCTTGGGTAAAATGGCCAAGGATGACGGCAGCTTTGAGTTCATGCTCGAGCGAGGTCGATACGACCTGGTTGTCAGTTTGATTGGGTACAAATCACGCTTGATCCCCATTTACATCCATGATCAGCCGCTTTTTTCGCTCGTTCAGCTAACCTTGGATGATCCAGCGTTGGAGGAGGTCGTCGTGCGGGTCAAGCCACGCGACCGCGCCGAGGAGTTAGTGCGTCAGGTTATTCGCGATAAGGAGGCAAGGGGGTTGCCACTTAACAATTTCGCTCAGCAGGTATACATACGGGCACAGCAGATCGACTCAGCGCAAATACTGAATACTAATAAGGATACAACCCGTCCTACCGATCCCTACGCGGGAATATCGCTGGCTGAGGTTTACCTAAAAGTGGATCAGGGCGAAGGAGCCAGTATCAAAGAGGAAAGATTGGGCGTTAAGCAGCAGGGTGATAAATCCGGACTTTTTTACCTCACCACTACAGACGGACGTTTCAATTTATTCGAGAGCTTGATCAAGTCGCCGGCCATTTCGCAGATCCCTTTTGTCTCTCCACTAAGTCACAGCGGGCTGTTGGCCTATCGATTCAAAACCATTTCCATTGATCGTACCCAGCGGCCCCGTGTCTATCGAATTTCAGTAAAACCCCGTGCGCTGAGCAATGCCACCGTGGAGGGAGAACTTGTGATTAGGGATAGCACTTGGGAATTGCTGCGTGCACAGTTTGTGTTGCCCAAGGCGCATGTACCCGAGG
>CAYYXC010000017.1:731-2188 GCA_964475505.1 uncultured Chitinophaga sp. | reverse complement strand
TACCCGAGTATGATTTTTTTGAAGTGAGTCAGCAATACGCGCGGTTGGGCGACACCATGCCGGTGTTGATTAAGCAAACTTTTCGATACGAAACTAAAGTGAAGGGAGGTAAGCGTTATGGGGAAACTGTTGCGGTATACAGCGATCATAAGCTTGGTCAGGTTTATGGGAAAAAATATTTCGGCGATGAAGTGAGTCGAACCGATCAGCGGGCATATGAGCAGGACAGTAGCTTTTGGGAAGAGGTGCGGGGAGAGCCGCTCTCTGTGCAGCAGCGCAATTATCAGCAGTACCAGGACAGTATGCAGCGCATCCGGCAAAGCGAAACTTATCTTGATTCAGTAGATCGAGTGCTGAACCGGATTACCTGGCCAAAGGCGCTTGTGTTCGGGCAGATCTTCAATGATCACCGCAAGGAGCGCTCTTGGGTGCTGCCTCCCCTCACTGCTTTGATCCAACCGATCTCTTTTGGCGGAACGCGTTTGCGATTGGCCGGTTCGTATCGGAAAACATACACGAACCGAACCAACTTGAATGTGGAGGCAGATCTGAGTTATGGTTTTCGAAATCAGGATGTCAACGGATCCATTTCCATGCAGCGCAAATACGATCCGTTTCGGAAAGGGCAATTTGGGGTGAAACTCGGTCGCAATTTTGAATTCATCTATCCGGGCGATGCCTGGGTGAACGTACTCAAGCGTAGTAATATTTATTTGAACAGCGGAATTGAGATGAATCACGAGATTGAGTTGTTCAACGGACTCACTCTGATGAACCAAGTGGAATTGGCCTGGCGTCGATCGGTTGCTGATTATAAGGTCAGCAATAATGCTGATTCGATCTTTGGCATACCCAATGAGCCGGCGGTTGCTTTTCAGCCCTATAATGCTGTCTACAACGAGATGAAATTATTTTATACGCCCAAGCTGCGTTATCTCCGGGAGCCCAGAGAAAAGATCTATTTGGGTTCAAAATATCCAACCTTCTATGTTCAATGGCGAAAAGGGGTGCCGAATCTGATGAAAAGTGTGATCGATTTTGATTACTGGGAATTTGGGTTGTTGCAAAACATTCAGTGGGGTACGCCCGGGAACACTTCATATACTGTAAAGACAGGCGAATTTACCAATACCAAAAACCTGCAGATCATCGATTATCGTTTCATGCGTCAGGGAGATCCGCTTTTTTTCCTCAACCCGCAGCGTATGTTTCAGTCGCTTGATTCCACCTTCCCTGTATTCGACCGATATTATCAAGGAAACTTGTTGCATGAATTCAATGGAGCACTGGTAAATAAAATTCCGTTCTTCAAAAAGTTGCGTATACAGGAAGTGGCGGGCGGTGGATTTTTGATCGCACCCGAAAGAGATCTTCAGTACGCGGAGCTATTTGCGGGATTAGAGCGGGTTTTCAAATGGCCTTTCAATCCTCTTTCGCGAATCAAATTGGGAGTATAT
>CAYYXC010000017.1:0-721 GCA_964475505.1 uncultured Chitinophaga sp. | reverse complement strand
CCTTTTCGCAACCGTTGGCGATAGGTTGAAGACAATGGAGGTCAGCAGGCTTTCAGCGCAGCGATGGTGGCTTTCGGATTAGATGATTTGAAAACGGTATTACCAGCAACCAATACATCTGCACCGGCTTGAATTAATGCGGGTGCATTTTCGAGGGTAACTCCGCCATCTATTTCAATTAGTGTATTTAGCTTTTGCTGATCGATCAGGTTGCGCAGTTGGTGCACTTTCTCCAGCGTATGCGGTATGAATTTTTGTCCGCCAAATCCCGGGTTCACACTCATGATACAAACCAGATCGGTATCTGCGAGTACATCCTTCAGGCTATTAACCGGGGTGTGCGGATTGATGGCTACGCCGGCTTTGATGCCAAGTGAGCGGATCTGTTGAAGGGTGCGGTGTAAATGTCGGGAGGCTTCGATGTGGACGCTGATTCCGTCTGCACCTGCCTGGTGGAAGGCCTCCACATATTTTTCCGGTTCCTCGATCATCAGGTGTACGTCACAGTATTTGGTGGTTGCCTTTCGAAAAAATTCAATCAGCATCGGGCCGAAACTGATGTTGGGTACGAATCGGCCATCCATGACATCCAGGTGATACCAATCGGCTGCGCTCTCGTTGAGCATGCGGCAGTCGGCTTCCAGGTTGAGAAAATTGGCGGAGAGAAGGGAGGGAGCGATTAGTGCCATCGCTGAGATTTGACTGCAAGATAAACTTATTT
>CAYYXC010000016.1:16717-18581 GCA_964475505.1 uncultured Chitinophaga sp. | reverse complement strand
AAAATTCGCAATTACCTTACGTGCAATTTGTCGGCTCATGGGTGCTCCGCCTTCCGACAATTCCTTGATCGCAGCCAGGGTATCTGAAGGATCGGTTTTCTTGATCAGATAACCAGTGGCTCCTGCTCGCAAGGCATCGAAGATGGTGTCCTCGTCCTCAAAAACCGAGAAGATCATGAACTGGGTAGTAGGCACCTGCGGCTTCAATTCTCTTATCAAATCAATGCCGGTGACATCTGCATTCAGGTGTACATCCATCAATACTACCTCGGGTTTCATCGTCAAAATAAATTCACGTGCCTCTGCAGGTGTGCCTGCCGCTCCCAGACAAATGCATTCATGTGAGAGGTTGATGATGTCCTTAACCACCGCTCGCATGTCTGCTTTGTCTTCAACTAATACAACGCCGATTTTGCTCATTGGGTAAATATCCGCTGAAGGCGGTAAATACAATATACCACTTTGCGGTAGACTATTTTGGGACGTACAGTAGGTATTTGTCGGCGAAGGATTCCTCGGGAAAAAGATCCTTAATGGGCATGATTCGTGGACGAGTGCCGCTTTGTTGTATTTCTTCATTCAGGTCTCCGCCTTTCAGGCAGATGAGTCCGGGTGGGTGATTTCCTTCCAGTGTTTGGTTGGGGGACTTGAGGAGTGGCTTTGACCAGGACCAAAGTTCTTTGAGCGGTGCTACCGCGCGGGATACGGCAAAATCGAATTTTCGGTCACGAATCGCTTCGGCACGGGTATGTTGTGTTGTCACATTTTTCACACCGATAGCAGCAGCGATCTCTTTCACGACCGTCAATTTTTTTGCGATGCTGTCAACCAGGTGAAATTTTACTTCCGGGAAATAGATTGCCAGCGGCAGTCCGGGAAATCCGCCTCCGCAACCGATGTCGATGACTTGTGTGCCGGGCACCCATTCAAACGCCGCAGCAATGCTTAGTGAGTGCAGTACATGTCGTTCGTAAAGGGAGTCGATGTCTTTGCGGGAAATGACATTGATCTTTTGGTTCCAGTCCTGATACAACTCCTCCAGTGCGGCAAACTGTTCAGTTTGTCGCGGCGTGAACTCGGTGAAATATTTCTGGAGGATCTCCATTGTACTAGTTCCAACTGCGCGTGGGACGACGCCAGAGGGCTGGGGCAAAGATCAGGTAATAGAAGAACATCCACATATCCAGCAAAAGGAACCAAGGCCAGAGATCGCCCTCGCCCAATTTTTTCATCGAGCGATACAATACGATCGCTTGCCAGAGGAAGCGCAGTCCGAATACGCCCAAGCCCCAGCGCCAATCATATAATCCGATTGCCAGCGCAGCGAGCGGGTAGTACAAGAATTGGGTGATGAAGTATAGTCCGAGCAGAAATTTGTGTTGGGGTTTGTAATATTTGGCTGTGGTGTAGTGACGTGCTTTTTGACGAAGCCAGCCCGACCAAGTGGTTTTTGGGATAGAGCGGGTGATGGCATCTGGATCAATTACCACGCGCGTATTTTTTGGGGTGGCGACTTGGTTGATGAAAAGGTCGTCGTCGCCGCTGGGGATGTGGTTGATGGATGAGAAACCTCGGTTACGCAAGAACAATCCTTTTTTGTAAGAAAGGTTTCGTCCCACGCCCATGTAGGGCATGCCTGCTAATGCGTATGATAAATACTGTATGGCGGTGTGAAAGGTTTCAAAGCGGATCAACTTATTGAGCAATCCTTTCTTACGGTGGTATGCGCCGTATCCCAGCACGATCTCGGTGTCTTCATCGTATGCATCCTGGATCTTGTACATCCAATCCTCACTGGCAGGTACGCAATCGGCATCGGTTAGCAAGAGGATCTCGTGTTTGGCCTCACGAATACCCACAGAGG
>CAYYXC010000016.1:7597-16707 GCA_964475505.1 uncultured Chitinophaga sp. | reverse complement strand
ATTAATTTGGCTTCCTGTGTCAGTTCAACCACGTGTAGGGACCGAAATGTTTTTTTCAATTCTTGTAAGATGTATTTGGAATCGTCCACCGAATTGTCATTCACCACCACTACTTCGTGCGTAGTCGCATATTTCTGAACAAGTACGCCGGGCAGATTGCGGGCAAGGTTTTCGTCTTCATCCCTTGCGCAGATCACTACCGACACCGGATGTTGAATGGTTCCTTTCTTGGGTTTGACTTTGTAAAAAGCGACGCGGGCAAAAAACCAAGCGTAATAAAAAAGCTGGATGCCCGTAATGATTGCAAAAGCGTAAAAAATGATTTCTCCCCAGTTCAGCGTTGGCATGGCAGCAAAAGTAAATATCCGCTCTGCCGCGAAAAACATTTATTTGAAAAAGCTTTCCACACCGCGGTACTTCTCCTCGTATACACGAACTTTGCGCGATGCCTGCGCTCCGTTTTCAATGCTCACATACCGATAAAAACTCTTCTGCCCGCGCGGGAGAGATCCAAACCGATCACGGTCGCATCGAAACGCCCATTTTCATGCCCGTAGGCACCGTTGGAAGCGTGAAGGCGGTTACGCAACAGCAATTGATGAACGAGGTAAATGCATCGATTATCTTGGGCAATACCTATCATTTGTATCTGCGGCCCGGATTGGACGTATTGGAAGCAGCCGGCGGCTTGCATCGCTTTAACGGATGGGATCGCCCGATATTGACCGATAGCGGAGGATATCAGGTATTCTCCTTGTCGGGCACGCGCAAAATCGCAGAGGAGGGCGTAACATTTCAATCGCACATCGATGGCAGTCGTCATTTGTTCACACCCGAGCGGGTGATGGATATTCAGCGCAGTATTGGTGGCGACATCATTATGGCTTTTGATGAATGTCCACCCGGACAATCCGACCATGCCTACGCCAAACGCTCAATGGAATTGACCCATCGTTGGCTGGATCGTTGCTGGGATCATTTTCATGCTTCCGATCCAAAATATGGCTACACCCAAAACCTATTTCCTATTGTGCAGGGTGGAACCTTTAAAGACCTTCGGCAGCAGAGTTGTGCATTTGTAGCTGCAAAAAATGCTACGGGTAATGCCATTGGAGGATTGAGTGTAGGAGAGCCAGAACCGGTGATGTATGAAGTCTGTGGTTGGTGTTGCGAGCAGTTGCCTGCCGATCGTCCCCGTTACCTCATGGGTGTAGGCACGCCTTGGAATATCTTGGAATGCATTTCGCTGGGGGTGGATATGTTTGATTGCGTCATGCCGACGCGCAACGGTCGAAACGCCATGCTTTTTACCACGGAGGGCGTGGTGAATATCGACAATCAAAAATGGGAGAAAGATTTTTCGCCCATCGATCCCGGATTGCCCAATGCCATCAGTCAGTATTATTCCAAAGCTTACTTGCGTCATTTGTTCAAGGCCAAGGAATACCTGGCCTATACACTGGCCAGCGTACACAACCTCGCTTTTTATCTCTGGTTGGTTCGGGAGGCGCGACAGCACATTCTGGCTGGTGATTTTGCTTCCTGGAAAGCAGACATGATCGTTCGCCTGCGTCAAAAATGCTGATCGGTTTCTCGCCTCAAACAACTTCTCATTAGCCGGGTTTTTGGGTTAGTTTTGTCACGTGCAACGGATCGATTGGTACATCCTGAAGAAGTTCCTGGTCACTTTCTTTTTCTGCATGTTGCTGTTCACATTAGTGGCAGTTGCGGTAGACAGCAGTGAGCATGCCGACGATTTTGTGCGGGCCAAATTTTCTACTCGGGAGATCATTGAAAAATATTACCTGGGATTTGTGCCCTATATCTGGAGTTTACTTTTCCCCTTGTTCGTATTCATTGCGGTCATTTTTTTCACCAGCCGCATGGCTTCCCGCTCCGAGATCATTGCCATCCTGGCCAGCGGTACGCCTTATGTTCGTTTTCTGCGCCCTTATTGGATCGGCGGTATTTTTCTCGCCTCCTTGCTTTGGGTTGGCAGCCGATACTGGATTCCCAAGGCCAATGTCATTCGGGCCGAATTTCAGTCCCGCTACATAGACCAAAACGATCCCACCCGAAATGCTTTTACTTCCAATTGTGCCAATTGTTTTTATCGGCGCATCGATACCAATACGTTCGTAGGCATTCGGGATTATGATACCACTACCAAAACGGCCCGTGGGTTTTTCATGGAACGTGTGCGGGGTACTCAGGTGTATTACAATCTCCGGGGTGAGAGCCTGATCTGGGACACGGCCCTGGTCAAATGGAAACTGTACCGGGTGGTGGAACGGAAAGTGGATTCCTTGGGCGAGCGGATGCAATACCTCGACACAATGGTCTTATCCATTCCGCTGAAACCCGCCGAGCTCCGGCGCGATGAATATTTGAAGGATAAACTTACCACCCCCGAGTTGAAAGCCCTGATCCGACGCGAGCGATTGCGGGGGACGGAGGGACTGAGCAGCATGGAGGTGGAGTGGTACAGAAGAACGGCCACGCCCGTGAGTGTGGTGCTGCTAACGCTGATCGGGGTGGTGGTTGCCAGCCGCAAGACCCGTGGTGGAAGCGGGGTGCACCTGGCCATCGGCATTGTGATCGCCTCTCTTTATATCCTGTCGGACCGCTTTTCTACGGTCTTTGCCGTGAAGGGTGATTTCTCTCCCTTTTTGGCTGCCTGGCTTCCCAATCTGGTCTTTGGATGGGTGGCATTTTGGATGTATCGTCGTACCCCCAAATAATTCCCTTTCTCGATACCGGATATTTTTTTGCGGGAGGATGCTTCAGTAATTTTGCGTACCCGAATCCGGGTCCCTACGAACAAATAAAATTTTTATCCCATGGGAGTCATGAAAGATCGGTTCAAGATTAAGGCAGATGCCGTAGCGATAGAGATCAAAGATTTGCTGAAAGAACACGGCAATAAGGTGATCGGAGAGGTAACGCTTTCACAGATCTATCAAGGTATGCGTGGCATTACCGGACTGGTGACCGAGACTTCGTTGCTTGATGCACACGAAGGCATTCGCTTCCGTGGCTATTCGATTCCGGAGTTGCGGGAGAAGTTGCCGAAAGCGCCGGGCGGACAGGAACCGCTACCGGAGGGATTGTTTTATTTGATGCTGATCGGTGAATTGCCTACGCAGGAAGATGCCAATCATGTAACGGATGTGTTGCAGCGCCGCAGCCATGTTCCCACCCATGTATTTGAGGCCATTGATGCACTGCCGATCACCACGCACCCGATGACCATGTTCGTAATAGGTGTGATGGCTTTGCAAACAGAAAGTTATTTCCAGAAGAAATATGCGGAGGGCATCAATAAAAAAGACTACTGGCTGCCCACTTTTGATGACAGCATGATCCTTTTGTCGCGTTTGCCCCGCATCGCAGCTTATATATATCGCCGCAAGTACAAAAATGCAGAGCATATTCAACCAAATGGTATGCTTGACTGGGCCGGAAACTTTGCGCATATGCTGGGTTACAGCGATGAGAGTTTCAAAGAGTTGATGCGTTTGTATATGACCATCCATGCCGATCACGAGGGTGGTAACGTTTCTGCTCATACCACGCACCTGGTGGGTTCTGCACTGAGCGATCCTTATCTGAGCTATGCGGCTGGTATGAATGGTTTGGCTGGTCCCTTGCACGGCCTCGCCAACCAGGAAGTGATCAAGTGGATTTTTGAGATGCAAGAGCAGTTGAAAACCGATGCGCCGAGCAAGGATCAGATCGCGGACTATGTAAAAAAGACCCTAAGTGAGGGGAAAGTGGTTCCGGGTTATGGGCATGCCGTATTGCGCAAGACTGATCCTCGTTTTACTGCCCAGATGGAGTTCGGTAAAAAACATATGCCCGATGATAAGTTGGTGAATACCGTTTGGAATATCTACGAAACGGTTCCCCCGATTTTACAGTCCCTGGGCAAGATCAAAAACCCCTGGCCAAATGTGGATGCACACAGCGGTGCATTGCTGGTGCACTATGGCATGGTGGAATATGAGTTCTACACGGTGTTATTTGCTGTGAGCCGCGCCATGGGTGTATTGGCCAGTTTGTGCTGGGACCGTGCACTGGGCTTCCCGCTGGAAAGACCCAAGTCCGTCACCACCGACAACGTGAAGCAATGGTTGGCGGGGAAGGAGAGTATTTGGGGTGAGTGATAACTTCCAAACTTTTCAAACTATTTAAACTCCTCAAACTAAAAATCCCACCATCGGTGGGATTTTTTTGTGGAGAACAGGGGAGTCGAACCCCTGACCTCTTGCATGCCATGCAAGCGCTCTAGCCAACTGAGCTAGTTCCCCATGGGGCTGCAAATATACCTAGTTGAGTTAAATTGACCAAGGTCGTTCGACCAGCTAATGAGGGAGTGCTAGTTGCCGGAGAGCATGTTGTAGAGTTGATACAATCCTGCTAGCACAAACACGATCCCCATAAAAACATTCAGGCTTTTATTGCTGGCATTAATTTTTTCAATGATCCATTTACCTCCGTGTATGTATACGGCCAATCCCAGAAGGGAGCCGATGCCGGCACCAACGGTAAATAAATTGAATTGAGTATCGAAAGGTTGCAGGATGTCTGCATCAAGCATTTGCGTGCTCCATAAAAACCAAAACGGAATTTGAACTGGATTCATGGCGCTAGCCAATAGACCCAATAAAAACCGATCGAGATTGTTGTTGATGAGCAATCCTTTTTGTGTGGCTTGTTGCTTACGGGCTTGCAAAAAGGCAATAAGCCCCAGCGCAATAAAAACCACCACCGTGATCCATCCGAGTAATTGAAATAGGGGTTGGTTTTTTACCACCCAGTCCATGCCCGTGAGTGCTAATCGCAGATAAACGATTTCGATTAATACGATGCCCACTCCGAATTTCCAGGCATTTCGAAAATTTTCCTGCACACTTAGTTGCGTGGCCGTAAGATTCATATTGCCTAGCGGCAATTGCCCCAGAAAACTAATGCCCATTCCGGCGAACCATACATACCAAAGTTGCCACATGCTGGTAAGCGTTTTTTGCCTAGTGAAGAATACTCTTTCGATGCATCAGGTATTGTCTACGTGCTGCCCTGTAAAAATAAAGCAAGCAGGTGCTTGCTTTTCGATTTTACCAGCGATCTACCTGATCGTCGAATTGTTGCTTATTCCAAGGCGCATTCGGATTGGCATTGCCCGATGATTGATTGGCACGCGGCGCTTGTTTTACCGGATTGGGTTTTGGCATTTCCGCTTCCCGATTCTGTTTGCGTCGCGGGGGAGCCTGATAATTCGATCCCGGACCTCTCATCTCTCTCACCGGACCTCGAACATCTGATATCGGACTTTTCTTCTCACTTATCGGACCTCGGTCACCGGATATCGGACTTCTCTTTTCTCTCATCGGACTTCGGTCACCGGACATCGGACTTTTCTTTTCCTGCATCGGACGTTGGACATTGGACATTGGACTTTTCCCTTGCATCGGACGTTTTTGTCCCCGACCACCATGTGGTACACGTTGCAAAGCCGCAGCCACTTCAACCGGTGCATTTGGATCTACGGGATAAGGATGTTCGCTGATCGCCGGTACGTGCTTACGAATCAGTTTTTCGATGTCTCGTAAGAAAGGTTTTTCGGCGGGCTCACAGAGGGAGATGGCAACACCACTGGATCCGGCGCGACCGGTACGACCAATGCGGTGTACGTACGTCTCCGGGATATTCGGTAGATCAAAATTTACCACGTGACTCAACTCATCGATATCAATGCCACGTGCGGCAATGTCGGTAGCGACCAATACTCTGGTTTTGCGGCTCTTGAAATTTTCCAAGGCTTGCACGCGCGCCGTCTGTGATTTATTTCCGTGGATGGCTTCGGCCCGGATACCTGATTTATTCAGTTGCTCACACAAGCGATTGGCTGCGTGTTTCATTTGTGTGAATACCAACACCGATTTGATGTTGTTGTCCTGCAACAAATGTATCAGCAGATCTTTTTTCTGATTGCGGTTTGTATGATAAACATACTGCTGAATGATCTCAGCGGTAGAAGATACTGGTGTAACCTCTACGCGGACAGGATCGGTCAGCAACTCACCAGAAAGTTTTTGGATCTCCGGGGGCATGGTTGCTGAGAAGAAAAGTGTTTGTCGTTTGGACGGAAGTTTAGCGATCACTTTACGTACGTCGTGAATGAATCCCATGTCCAGCATTCGATCCGCTTCATCCAAAATAAAAAATTGAATGTCGCTTAGGTGGATGAATCCCTGTTGCATCAGGTCCAGCAAACGTCCGGGCGTTGCCACCAGTATGTCCACGCCGCGTTTGATGCCATCCACTTGTGGTTGTTGGCCCACGCCGCCGAAGATCACCAGATGCTTCAGGGGCAGATTCGCTCCGTAGGCAGCAATATTGTCGCCGATCTGTATTGCGAGTTCGCGCGTAGGCGTTAAGATGAGGGTTCGAATGGGTGGCCGTTTTGCACTGGAAGGAGGGGAAACATGCATCAATTGAAGTACAGGCAGTATAAAGGCAGCTGTCTTTCCGGTACCGGTCTGTGCGCATCCAAGCAGATCACGTTTTTGTAAAATCGATGGAATGGCTTTTTCCTGAATAGGGGTAGGATGGGTGTATCCTTGTTGTTGTAGGGCATTTAAGATCGGTTCGATCAGCCCAAGGGGTTGAAAACTCAATTTGTTAAAGATTTAAGTAAAAAATGTGATAAGGCGATCAAGAGATCCATTATCCGCCTTCAATTATGCTCTTACGGGAAGCAGGTGTGCCTGCGGTTACGCAATGTGCGCTAACAGAAGAAACACAAAGATAGGGTAAACCAACCGAACCCTTGCTTGTTATCTTTGCATCATGAGTGTGATCAAACAATTGGCCGAGTATCTGTACTTGCGAAAAAAGGATCCCAATCAGCCCAAAACAAAGTGGATCGGCTACATGCACGGCATCAACCGAATCAGTTTGTTCATTTTTCTGCTTTGCCTGGTGATCCTGGCGATCAAACTAGTTCGCTAATTCTCTTACAATAATGCGTGCCGCATTCTCGGATGCGAAACCACCCGCTTCCAACAGTACGCGCAGCCGTTGAAAATCTGCTTCCATGGCTTCGCGTCTTTCCTCATTCGACAATAACTCCTGCAATTCTTTTCGCAGATTCTCCTCATTCATCTGATCCTGGATAAATTCTTTCACGACCGGTTTATCTAGGATCAGATTCACCAATGAGATATATGGAATCTTGATCAATCGTTTGGCGATCTGATAACTGATTGGATTGCCTTTGTAACAAACCGCTTCGGGTACTCCCAGCAAAGCGGTTTCAAGCGTTGCCGTTCCGCTGGTTACCAATGCCGCATCCGCTTCCAGCAAGATATCATAGGTATGCCCTTGTTTGATCTGCACGTTCGGATAAGGTTGCAGAAACGTTTGATAAAAATCGATTTCAAGTCCGGGTGCGGCGGCCACCACAAATTGATGATCGGGAAAATGTTGGGTGACAGCCAACATGACCGGCAGTTTCTTTTTTATTTCCTGTTTTCGGCTGCCGGGCAGCAGGGCTACTTGTTTTGTTCTGTTTGCCGGACGTGGATGAGTGGCTAATTTTTCCGCGGTGACTTGTGCCAGGGGATGACCTACATAATCGACTTTCCAGTCCCAATGCTTCTGGTAGTATTCATCCTCAAAGGGGAGGATCACCAACAATCGGTCGATGCATTTCTTCATGATCTTTACCCGATCTGATTTCCAGGCCCATACTTGCGGGGAGATGTAGTACACTACTTTGTATCCTTGCTTTTTTGCCCACTGTGCAATACGCAAATTGAATCCCGGGTAATCGATGAGTACAAGTACATCGGGTTGAAATGATTCGATATCGGCTTTGCAGAACCGAAGGTTGTTGAGTATGGTAGGCAGGTTTCGGGTCACCCCGAAAAATCCCATGAAGGCCAAGTCTCGAAAATGTTTCACCACGGTGGCCCCTTCTTCTTGCATGCCATCGCCGCCCCAGCAACGGATATCTGCCAATGGGTCCTGTTGCCGCAACGCACGAACCAAGTAGCGGCCTTGCAGGTCACCGGAAGCTTCACCAGCGAGGAGGTAATATTTCAATGGATCAGTTGAAGAGTTTCAGGATAAGGATACCGATGCCATACAGCACGGTGGAAATAAAGATCCCCTTAGCCGTTTCGTCGCGTTCGGTGTTGATGTATACAGTGAAAAGTGCGGCGTTGGCTAGTAAACTGAGTGAACCGATGGAGGTAATGAGACGGTTGTTTGACATGAATTGCTCGAGGAATTCAGGGAAGGATATTTGGTTCATCTTCCATTGCCAAATAAGAATGAGTCCCAGGAGTGGTCCAAAGAAGCCCAGTGCCAGTCCCAACCGCAAATTGTCTTTCTTGAAGATCATATTTTCCAGGATTTCTTCAGTCGTGTGAGTTGTTCGTAACGGGTGAGGTCGTATTGAACGGGCACTACACTCACATAATTATGTTCGAGTGCCCACACATCGGTGTCTTTGCCTTTGTCGTGATTTACAAATTCACCTGTGAGCCAATAATAAGGTTTACCGTAGGGGTCATGGCGTTCTACAAAGTCCTCATCATATTTCGCGTAGGCCTGTCTGCACAGTCGAAGACCTTTCAGCGTTTCGAGGGGTTGCGCCGGAATGTTCACATTGAAAACGGTGTGTGGATCCAGTTTCGTATCCAGCATGTGTTGTACCATCTCACGCGCGTAATGCCGGGCGGCTGTGAAATCAGCTTCGATGCTGAAGTCGAGCAGTGAGAAACCGGCGGCCGGTATGCTTTCGATGGCGGCTTCTACCGCGGCCGACATGGTTCCCGAATAGATCACGTTGATGCTGTGATTCCCGCCATGATTGATGCCAGAGAGACATAGATCGGGTTTGGCATGGAGCACTTTGTCAACAGCGAGTTTCACGCAATCGACCGGCGTACCAGTGCAGGCATAGGCTTCGATGTCGCCAAACTGATGGGATTTATGCAGTCGAAGCAATTGGCCCACCGTGATGGCATGTCCCATTCCTGATTGCGGTTTATCGGGAGCCACCACAACGATGCGTCCCAGGTCCTTCACTGCCTCCACCA
>CAYYXC010000016.1:308-7587 GCA_964475505.1 uncultured Chitinophaga sp. | reverse complement strand
CGGGGGCGGTAATACCGTCGTCGTTGGTGATCAGAATGACGGGTTTTTTAGCGGAGGTCTTTTTACGTACGGATGATTTTTTCATGGAGCTCAAATTTATCATTCCCCGGCCGTTTCGGGACCCTCCGAAAAAATCTTTTGGTTAATTCTAAAATATTTAGCATATTGCACTAAATAAATTAGGTTTTATGGCCTATTCGAATCAAAATCTTCGGTATTTGCGAAAGCTCCGTGGGTGGACGCAAGAAGAATTTGCCAACAAATTAAACATCAAGCGTTCTCTCTTAGGTGCCTATGAAGAAGAGCGTGCGGAGCCCCGCATCGATGTCTTGGAGCAAGTCGGCGATATGTTCCGTCTCACGCTGGATGATCTACTGAGAAAAGATCTCAGTGAGCAGAAAGGAACCTATTTGTCCAAACGCCGCGCCTTGAAAATGGCCGGTACCCGTACCGAGATTCCTTTTGTTCCGGTAAAGGCAGCTGCCGGTTATTTGGCTGGCTATGCAGATCCGGAATTTGTTGATGAGTTGAACACCTTCACCCTGCCGATGTTGACCGGTGGGCATTACCGTGCTTTTGAGATCGTTGGGGATTCTATGTTGCCCACGCCGAGCGGATCGGTGATCGTGGGGGAGAAGGTCAACGATTTGGAGGAGGTGTCAAACAATACGCCTTGTATTGTTGTGTCTCGCAACGAGGGCATTGTATACAAGCGGGTGCAGAAGAACGGAAGACAGAAGAATAAGCTCACGTTGGTAAGTGATAATCCTGCATTTCATCCATATACCGTTGCTACCGATGAGGTGATCGAGATGTGGCAGGCGCAGATGGTTATTTCTCGTCCCCCGGCACAAAATCGCTGGGACATGACGCAGCTCGCCACTGTGGTCAATGGATTGCAGCAGCAGGTCAGCTCACTGAAGAAGCGTTTCAACTAGTTGTTGTTTATAGCAGCATCTTCCACAAGCAGGTATTTCCTGCTTGTTTTCTTTTTTTACTTTTGCACCTTCATGCGTTTCATCCTCCTGCTGCTCTGTTGGATGGGTTCAGCCCACCTTGTCTTTGCACAGCCATCCCCCAAAACAGCCAAGGCTACCCGAATCACACGGGCGCCGAAGTTAGATGGAGTCTTAAACGATTCGGTTTGGGCTTTGTCCACCCCGCTCACCAATTTCATACAGGTGTTTCCCCAATTGGGATCACCGGCTCCGCAGTCGGCCACGGTTCGGATCTTGTACGACAACCAGGCGATCTATGTAGGTGCTGAACTGTCCGACGACCCAAGGTTGATCCGAAAGCAGTTTACGCCTCGTGATGCGGAGGGGCAAGCGGATGTAGATTTCTTCTCCATTTTTTTTGATACGTACAACGATAAGCAAAACGGATTCCAGTTTGGTGTCACTCCGGTGAACGTACAAACGGATGCGCGGATCACTCCCGCTTTCAATGGCGGGTTTGGTTCTTATGGAGATAAATCCTGGGATGCGGTGTGGGACAGTCGCGTGCGCATTCATGATAAAGGGTGGACGGTAGAAATGATGATTCCTTATGGGGCACTTCGTTTTGCAAAACAGGAGGTGCAGGATTGGGGATTACAAGCGTTGCGCTTTACGCGTCGAAACAACGAGCGAAGCTTTTGGAATCCGATCAATCCGCAGCAAGATGGTTTTGCGAATCAGTTCGGAATGCTCACTGGATTGGAATCGATCGAACCTCCTTTGCGCTTGAGTTTATCACCTTACGTTTCCGCGGGCTATGCACGTTCGCCGGTGCCGGGGGGATTTGAGAACGACGATTTTCAAAATGGAGGGATGGATCTTAAGTTGGGGGTGAATGAAAGTTTCACCTTGGACATGACCTTGGTTCCGGATTTCGGGCAAGTCATTTCTGATAATGTGATCAATAACCTGACTCCATTTGAAGTTCAATTTCAGGAGAACCGTCCTTTTTTCACAGAGGGAACTGAATTATTTAATAAGGCCAGGTTGTTTTATTCCCGACGCGTGGGTGCCACACCGAGGGGATATAATTCCGTTTTGGGTTTTGCTCAATCCAATCCGGATTGGGAAGTGTTACACAATCCCTCCCGTACGCAACTCTACAACGCTTTTAAGTTCTCGGGCAGGGATCCGAATAAATTGGGCATCGGTGTATTCAATGCTGTAGGTGCTCCGATGGAAGCGCGCCTGCGTAATCGAACCAATCGAAAAGATACAAGCATCCTTACCGAGCCCTTGGCGAATTACAACATCGTCGTGCTGGATCAGGCACTCAAGAATCGTTCCTCCATCACTTTTACCAATACCAACGTTGTTCGGAACGGATCGGCCAGAGACGCCAATGTGATGGGGGCAGATCTGGCATTGTTCGATAAGAAGAATGTGCATGTACTTCGCTCGCGGGTTCGTTATAGCCAGGTTTGGGATGTGAATAATAAGAGCGGGTGGATGGGTAATCTGAAATTTTCCAAGATCAGCGGCCTCTGGCAATACGATTGGACAGCCAACGTCGAGTCGAAAAATTATGATCCGAATGATCTGGGATTTTTGTTGGCACCGAATGAGATGAATTTCTTTGCAACACTCGCTTATCGGGAGCAGCGGCCGACCAAGCGATTCAATTCGTTTAGCTATTCCATCAATCCCCGTTTGCAGTATTTGTACAATCCCCGTCGGTTTGTGTCTACCGATGTAGGACTCTCGGCTTTTTGGTGGTTAAAGAATTTCTGGGATGCAGAGGTGAATGTGGGTATTTCGCCGGTGTGGACAAACGACTTTTTTGAATTGCGTACGCCGGGTCGTGCTTTGCGTTTACCGCCCAACGTATATGTTGAATTTTCAGGCAGCAGCGATAGTCGTAAAAAATTATTTTGGCGATATAATCTGACTTTGGCCAGAGCCGCAAAATTTGATAATAACTATGTACTCGTTGGAACCGGTTTACGCTATCGATTCAACGATCGATTCTTATTAGAATTACAGTCTGATTCGAAAGTAGAGGATAATCAATTGGGCTATGCGTTCGTAAGAGATGCGAGTGGGAGTCCCCTCGTTGGTTTCCGTCGCAACCAGGAGGTTACCAACCTGCTTACCGGAATTTATCATTTCGCGTATCGATTGAATTTATCGCTTCGGGCAAGACATTATTGGAATCAGGTTACCTATGCTTCTTTTCATCGGGTAGACGCAAGGGGCGATATTCTTCCACATGCATTTTTGCCGGGTCGGGATGACAATGTGAATCTGTTCAATGTGGATGCTTTTCTTACTTGGGATTATCGATTGGGAAGCCGCCTGATCGTCGGCTATAAAAATTGGTTGAGTGAGTTGGATCGTTTACCGATCTCCACATCAAAACGCCCCTATTTCGATAACCTATCCGGTAGTTTCGACCTTCGGCATGGACATGAAGTGAGTGTAAGATTGATCTACTTTCTGGATGCTGAACGGTTTCGTCGCAAAGCTTAATACTTCGGCTCCAGGTGATCTGTGTGTACCAGCCAGATCAATTCATCTTTTCCGGGACGAACCGCATTTTCTCCTTTGGGTTTGCTAAACATGGGCAGTTTGGCATCGGTAGGGGTGAAATAAAATACCGGTGTTCCGGGCATTTGTCGGGGACTCCCATATTTTTTATAGCCCGGATCCTCATATCCGCTCACGAAATAGCGATTAGCTGAAATGCTTTTAATTTTTTCAGAAGCCATTCGTCCCTCCAGCCAAACAAAAGGTTCCTCTTCCAACATGCCGGGATGTATGGTTACTCCTAAGGAAGCGAGTAGGGTTTCGGCGACCGGGTTGCTACGCGAGAGCACGATCTCGGTGCGCAGTGATCGATATCGGTTTCGCCATTGTATAAATGCTTCCAGGTATTGATTGTTTTCGGGTAGAGGAAAACCACCAATGAGAAGCACTCTTTTTGCCTTGAAATAAAGGATCTGTTCCTGCAGCCGATCGAGACTGGAATGGCGTTCTTGGTTTTCAGGTGCATCCGGGAATCTTCCCAATTGAAACCCGCCCACGACCAGTGTCTCTTTTTCTTCCCAGAACAAGCACCGTCGGGGAGAAAGAAAGCAGGTTTGTGCTCGAATTGAAAGATATATGGGTTCAACCATGTTTGTCATCGAACGGAACGTATGTTCCCTTCCATTCTTTTCACGAAGTAAAGTTTCTTATTCTCGAAGTAATTCGTTTGCAGCGAGATCGGATTTTTTACTGCTTGCCAATCCACTTCCGCAAATAATAATTTTCTTCTACCGGGTAAAATTTTCAGCAATTCATTTTTATTCGACGATATATAGGGGTGAAGCAGCCAAGCCATTTCGTATCCTCTTGCATAGAGGTCGCTTATTTTACCGTAGTAGCTGTATTGATAGCGGTTTTGTAACCACTTGCTTAGTTCATCTGTTTTTGGGTAATAGAATGGGGAGGGGATGATGACCTCCAGGTTTCGATAACGGTTAGTCGAAAATTCCCGGATATTATCCCAAGTGGGCATTCCCATCAATTCGATCTTATATCCCATTCCCTGCAAATTCGCAGCTGCCGTGGCGAGGTTGCGTGCAAACCGTTCATCTAAACTGGCTCCTACCAAAAGAGTTTGTTGTGTGGAGTCAGTGTAGTTTTTGAGCAAACTAAGGGATAGGCTATCCTCCATTTCCAATAGCTGGTATTTCAGTCGTACCCCCGGTGTACGCTTTTCATACTCTTTCCAGTATGACAGGATTCTGTCCTCCATATTACCTTTCTTTCGCACGACAATAATTCGATGCAGGGCGTAATGTTGTTGCAGGTGTTTGTAGATCCCTTCGCATTGCGTGGCAAGTGTTGAGTTCCACATGAAATAATATGGATTCGCCTCTATGCCAGCATCATTGGGCAGGTTGATATTGATGAGCGGGATTTGATAAGCTTTTGCTTTTTCTGCCAGTGTTCGGCTTTCACTGGCGTTGCCAAACAGTAACCAAGCATTGGCCTGGTTGATAGAACTTTTCTCCGTCGATTTGATCAGTGATGTTTTGGTGGAGCGACTATCAACTACGATCAGGTCTGTTTGTCCGGGTTTGATCTTCAGCGAATCGAGGGCATCGCGAAATCCTTGATAAAACTCGAGGGAGCCACCTGCAAATCGGGGAAACTCGTATTTGGGATAGCGGTATTCGTCTTGCGGGGAGAAAATACTATCCAGGTGCAACGGCAAGAACAATACAATAGTTCCGGAGCCGGCGGGCGGATTTGGCTGCGCGGCGAGGGTTTGGGTGAGCAAACTCAGCCAGCCAATCAGGAGCAACTTGTCAATGAATTTTACTCCCATGCTATGGTGGCAGGTGGTTTACTGCTGATGTCGTACACCACCCGGTTGATGCCGCGAACTTGATTGATGATCGCGTTGGATACTTCTCCCAGGAAAGAATAAGGCAGGTGTGCCCAATCGGCCGTCATACCATCTACACTGGTCACCGCACGAAGTGCTACGGTGTATTCATAAGTGCGTTCATCGCCCATGACGCCTACACTTTTTACGGGGAGCAAGATGGCACCCGCTTGCCAGATCTGATCGTACAAGCCTGATCCTTTCAATGCATCTATGTAGATGTGATCGGCGCGTTGCAGTAGGGATACTTTTTCTTCGGTTACTTCTCCGAGGATGCGTATGGCCAGACCGGGTCCTGGGAATGGATGTCGATCGATCAGTCGAGACGGGATGCCCAATTCTCTCCCAACTTTTCTCACTTCGTCCTTGAATAGAAAGCGAAGTGGCTCGACTAATTCCAAATGCAGGTGTTCGGGCAGTCCGCCTACGTTGTGGTGTGATTTAATGGTTACGGAAGGGCCATGTACGGATACGCTTTCAATTACATCGGGATAGATGGTGCCTTGTCCCAATAATTCCACTCCTTCAATTTTTTTGGCCTCTTCCTGAAAGACGTCGATGAACAGGCTACCGATGATCTTTCGCTTGGTCTCGGGATCATTTTGTCCGGCCAATGCCGAATAAAAACGTTGTTTGGCATCGATGCCGGTGATGTTGAGTCCGATCGATCGATAGGTTTCCATCACCTGTTCAAACTCTTGATAACGCAATACGCCATTATCAACGAAAATGCCGTGCAGTTGATTGCCAATGGCTTGGTGAATGAGGGTAGCAGCAACGGTGGAATCTACGCCGCCACTCAGGGCCATGATCACTTTTCGGTTACCGATTTGTGCGCGGAGTTGTGCGATGGTATCAGAAATAAAATGGGAGGGTGTCCAGTCGCATCGGCATCCACAGATGTCAACCAGAAAATTCTTTAGCAGTTGTTTGCCGTCGGTCGCATGATAAACTTCCGGATGAAATTGTACTCCGTAGATGGGATGATGTTCAGCTGTTGAACTCGACCGAAAGGCGGCGACGGGAATGCTCTCCGTATCTGCCAGTAATTGAAAGCCGGCAGGCAATTGTTGGATGCTGTCGCTGTGACTCATCCATACTTGAGAAGCGGTGGGAATTTTTTCGAGTATGGGGTCGGTGGCTCGACTATTGAGTTGGGCTCGTCCATACTCTCGCTTATTGCTTTTAGCAACCACTCCTCCCAATTCTTTGGCTGTGAGTTGTGCGCCATAGCAGATGCCGAGTACGGGACGTTGTTTGGCAAATGCTTGCACCGGAACGGAAGGTGCATCCGTATCGTTCACTGAGCAGGGTGAACCGGATAAAATAATGCCGCGTAAATCGTCGCTCCATTCGAAGGATTGATGGTAAGGGATGATTTCGCAGTAGACATTGGACTCGCGCACGGCGCGGGCGATCAGTTGGGTGTATTGTGACCCGAAATCGAGGATCAGGATCTTTTCCGTCATGCGGGGCTAAGTTACTGAATGTGCCCAAGGGGAGGGGCTAAAAAAAATGTCCGGCCAAAGGCCGGACATGTACTTGTTAGATTTTTTGGGAGATTAATAACCGCCTTCGAATCCGCCACCACCGTAGTTGTCGTTGCGGTTGTATCCGCCACCGCCACCACGGTTGAATCCACCACCGCCGCCACCGCGACGGAATCCACCACCACCGCCACCATTGAAGGGGCGTTTCTTGTACTCGCCTTCAGGCTTTGGGCGGCTTTCATTTACAACCACATTGCGGCCATCAACGGAACTGCCATTCAAAGCAGTGATGGCTGCTTGGGCTTGTTCGTCGTTTGCCATTTCAACAAATCCGAAGCCTTTGCTGCGGCCAGTGAATTTGTCGTTGATGATTTTGGCAGAAGTTACTTCACCGTACTCGGCGAAAAGGTTAGCCA
>CAYYXC010000016.1:0-298 GCA_964475505.1 uncultured Chitinophaga sp. | reverse complement strand
TTCCAGCTGAGGGTTCCAACATAAATGTTCATCGTGAGATGTTTTAAATGATAGTGTCAACAGTAAACAACCCCGTGAACATGCCGAAAAAAGCGAATGATACCGGTCTGTGAAACTGAAAGAACACCGAAAGTACAAATTAACGTCATTTCGGGGAAACACCGAATTAATTTTCAGGTCGACCTGAAATCACGTAAATCAAAGAAAATGAGGGATTTGTAAAGGAAAGAGAAGATGGAAGATTGAAGTTTGTTTGAATTCAAACCTCCTTCTTCCATCTTCAAACGTTATTCAGCTA
>CAYYXC010000015.1:3389-18591 GCA_964475505.1 uncultured Chitinophaga sp. | reverse complement strand
ATGGCAATCGCTCCTTCTCTACCATTCATCAATACACGTTACAGGCAGTACGGTGGTTCTTCGATCAAGGTTGTCCATTGGTGATCTTGGCTTGCAACACAGCATCCGCCAAGGCACTTCGAACGATCCAGCAGCAAGATCTTCCGGGCATCGCTCCTGAGAACCGCGTGCTGGGCGTAATTCGCCCCACTGCCGAGGTCATGGGTCATCACACCCAAACCGGTCACGTGGGCATCCTGGCTACGCCCGGAACGGTGCAATCCGATTCCTATGTACTGGAGATGGCTAAATTCTTTCCGGACGTTCAGGTGCATCAACAGGCTTGTCCCCTCTGGGTTCCGCTCATTGAGCAAGGCGAGCATACCGGTCCCGGGGCTGATTATTTTGTACAGAAAGATCTGCAGGCGTTGCTGGATCAATCAACCAAGACCGATCTGATTCTGCTGGCCTGTACGCATTATCCGTTATTGGAATCCACGATTCGTCGTTACTTACCGGCCGGCAAGAAAGTGCTTACCCAGGGATCGATCGTGGCCGATAGTTTGGCTGATTATTTATCTAGACATCCGGAGATGGAATCGCGTTTGGGAAAAGCAGGCGCTGTTCGATTTTACACCACCGATGACACCACCGAATTCGACAGAAAAGGAGCTGCTTTTTTTGGTGCTGATCTGCGATCCGTTCACTTGCCTTCTGAGGAATTAATCCATTGATTTACAACTCCTGGCCTATTTTTTCGGTTTCCCTCCTAAAGTTTTCCTTACAACCCTTACCTTTGCCCTCCTTTCACAAACCTGCAGGTGTGGTGACCGGCAGGCGAATTGATCGGAGCCGTTCTCCCGGCCCCATTCCGGTCCGCGAATATCCGCTGGATCGAACGTGAAAACTGAACAGGAACAATGAAACGTACATTTCAACCGCACCGCAAACGCCGCAAGAGCGTACATGGTTTCCGTAAGCGTATGCAAACTGCCAACGGCCGCAAGGTATTGGCCAGTCGTCGTGCCAAGGGCCGTAAGAAGTTGACGGTTTCCGACGAGCGCAAGCTGAAGTAAATCGGGCGGTACTGATTCGATACTTTTACAGCTCCGGTCTCCGGAGCTTTTTTATTTACCATGGAACCTGATCTTCGATTCCCCCGGAAGGCAAAACTGAAAAGCCGAAAGGCAATCGATGCCTTGTTTGAATCAGGCAAACGTATCCGCGTGGATGAATGGAGTGCCGTCTATTCCTTTCGAGATACCCCGGGTATTCAGCTGGGTGCGGGAGCACCTTCCCGAAACTTCAAAAAGGCCGTAGATCGTAACCGAATCAAACGATTGATCCGGGAAGCATACCGACTCGATCAACATCGATGGAAGGATGCAATGCGTAATAAAAAACCCGGCATGGATATTTTTATCCTCTTCTCCGGCAAAGTCATTCCGGATTTTACTGCAACACAACAGGGGTTGAATAAATTGTTTGATAAGATTTTTGTAGGATGAAAGTGCTGCGCATCTTTTTATTTTATTTGATCGGATGGCCATTGATCGCGCTGATACGTGTGTATCAATGGGTGATCTCGCCCATTCTCGGACCCAAATGCAGATACCAACCTACTTGTTCTCAATACGCGGTCGAGGCCTTGAAAAAGTACGGGCCCTTCAAAGGGTTTTGGTTGGCGGTTCGTCGCCTGTCCCGCTGTCACCCTTGGGGAGGAAGCGGATGGGATCCGGTTCCATAAAAAATCCCGACAGGTTTTGTCGGGATTGAATTAAAAATGTTGTTGTAAAATATCAGAGACGACCGGAAACTTTATTCCAATCTACCAGAGTCCAAAACGCGCTCAGATAATCTGCGCGACGATTCTGATATTTCAAATAATAGGCGTGCTCCCATACATCAACACCCAGGATGGGTTTTCCTTTTACCTCTGCAACGTCCATCAAGGGATTATCCTGATTAGGCGTAGAGCAGATCTCTAATTTTCCATCTTTCAGAATCAGCCAAGCCCATCCGCTACCGAATCGAGTCATACCGGCATTGGCAAATTTCTCTTTGAATGCATCAAATGAACCGAATGCAGCGTTGATCGCATCGGCCAAGGCACCCGTGGGTGTTCCGCCAGCATTCGGGGCTAAGCTTTCCCAGAAGAAAGTATGATTCCAATGACCGCCACCATTGTTGCGAACGGCTACGGAGATGGATCCTGCTTGCGCAACCAACTCCTCAATAGTCTTGCCTTCGTGCGGCGTACCGGCAATGGCTTTGTTCAGGTTGTCGACATAGGCCTGATGATGCTTGCCATGGTGGATCTGCATGGTGAGGGTATCAAAATGCGGTTCCAGTGCATCGTGGCTATATGGCAAAGGGGGAAGGGTGAAGGACATGATGTAAAATTTTAGAGCACAAAGGTAATTGGAAACGGTTTAGCGTTTAGGGTTGAGTGTTTAGGATTGGCGTCAGATGCGTTTATTTTTAAAAAACTCCTTCATCAGCTGTGCACATTCATCCGTCAAAATGCCACCGATCAGTTCCGTTCGGGGATGAAAGGGAGATCGACCGGGATGGCTTCTTCGGTAACTGCTTTTTTCATCGCTGGCCCCGAAGACGACCCGACCGATCTGGCTCCAGTACAAGGCCCCTGCGCACATTCCGCAGGGTTCGATGGTTACATAGAGGGTGGCGTCGGGCAGGTATTTGCTGCCAAGGGCATGAAAGGCGGATGTGAGGGCGATCATTTCGGCATGGGCGGTTGGGTCGCAGAGTTTCTCCGTCATATTGTGTCCACGAGCGATTACCTTGTCCTGCATCACCACCACGGCTCCAATCGGCACTTCGTCCGCCGCAAAAGCAGTTTCGGCCTCTCGAAGAGCCAGTCGCATGAAGTGTTCGTGATGCATCGAAATGGATTTGTCTAACTTGGCCTAAAATTAGTCGAATGGCAGATACAGCCCACTTGCAAAAAATGCGCGACCGAGTGATCAACGGCGAAACCCGTTCGATCGAGTTTCGTCGGGAGCGATTGCTTCGTTTGCGTAAGGCATTGCTCGATCACGAGACTGCTATTTACGAGGCCTTGCACAAAGACCTGCGTAAAAGCCGCGAAGAAGCTTGGGGCTCTGAGATCGGGTTGGTGTTGGCTGAATTGAATGAGGCCATTGCTTCTTTGAAAAAATGGATGTCACCCCGCAAGGTGCGTACCAATCTGCTCAATTGGCCCTCTCGTAGTTATATCTATCCGGAACCATTGGGACTGGTACTCATCATCGCTCCTTGGAATTACCCCGTACAGTTGCTATTCAACCCGCTGATTGCAGCCTTGGCTGCCGGAAATTTAGCCGTGCTCAAACCGAGCGAGTTTACGCCTGCAACCGATGAGGTCATGCGCGCCATCGTGGAGCAAGCCTTCACTTCAGATGAGGTATTATACGTATCAGGAGAAGGGGCTACGATGGTACCGGCCTTGATGCAATCGTTTACGTTCGATCATATTTTCTATACAGGCAGTACATCGGTGGGACGCATCATATACAAAATGGCAGCCGACAAACTGGTTCCTGTCACACTAGAGTTGGGGGGGAAGAGTCCCACCGTCATCGAATCCGATGCCAACATTCGGGTCGCAGCCAGACGCATCACGGCCATGAAATTCCTGAATGGCGGACAAACCTGCGTGGCGCCCGATTATATTCTCGTACATCGGTCTGTGCAGGATCAATTCATTGCGGAGATGAAAACGGCCATCACCCGTTTTTACAGTGATAACCCTCGAACCGTCGAAGGTTATGGTCGAATTGTCAATACCCGTCAGTTCGATCGCTTGGTTCAATACCTGCAAGACGGTAAAATTTTGCATGGTGGACAATACGACCGCGATGATCTTTTCATTGAACCCACTTTGTTGAGTGAAGTGTCACTCGATGCTGCCATTATGAACGAGGAGATCTTTGGTCCATTGTTACCAATCCTTCCCTTTGATGATTTTCAGCAAGCTCGCTCCATCATAGCACGCCATCCCAACCCACTGGCATTTTATGTTTTCACGGAGGACCAGACCCGTTCCGAACGTTGGCTTCAATCAGTGCCTGCAGGTGGCGCTTGCGTAAACAATGCCAGCTGGCATCTTTCCAACACTAATCTTCCCTTTGGCGGAAGAGGTGCAAGTGGTCTGGGTGCTTATCACGGAAAGTTTGGATTTGACGTATTCAGTCATAAAAAATCCGTCATGTCCACGCCTACCTGGTTCGATCCGGCCATCAAGTATCCGCCGTTGACCGGAAAATTGGGACTACTTAAAAAAATGATTCGATGAACAAAGGGAGATCGATCTTGTTTATATTGATTGGTATCATAGCTGGCTTTTTTGCATATGTCGGCATCAGTCAACGCAACAGTCAAATGAGTTTTCGTCAAAAAATTCTTCGTACGCTTTACCCGGCATTGATGTGGATGACCCGTTTCTCCGGTAAGAATACCACCGTGCTGATGCGTAGCGGCATCGAACCAAAAACATCCCTTTATGATTTATCGATCGAGACGCTCTCGGGCGATAAAGTTTCTCTTTCCTCGCAACAAGGTCGCTATCTGATGTTGGTGAATACTGCCAGTGACTGTGGATACACTGGTCAGTATGAGGAGTTGCAAAAACTTCAAGATCGTTTTGCCGATCGGTTGCAGATCATTGCTTTTCCTTCCAATGATTTCAAGGAACAGGAACGTGGTTCAGATGCCGCCATCGCCGATTTTTGTCAGCGTAATTATGGGGTTCGTTTTCCCGTTGCCCGCAAAGGAGTCGTGTTGAAGAAAGCCGGGCAACAGCCTGTTTACGATTGGCTTACCGATCCCAACCAAAATGGTTGGAACAGTTTCGCTCCTCAATGGAATTTTGCCAAATTTCTGATAGATCGTGAGGGAAGATTGATCCGTTATTTTGGTCCGTCTGTTTCTCCCCTCAGTGAAGATGTGCTGTCTGCGTTAGTACCCTGATCAATTCACGGGGCAATTCTGATGATAGTCGACTAGTTTGATCGGTGCTTTTTCAAATGTGTATCCTTCGTATACCCGCCCGATCTCATCAAGTACCTCATTGATCTCCTCTTCGGTCTTTAGGGTGACCAGTTTCAGCCGATAATCTTTGATGTTCGGTAATCCTTTCAGGTAATTGCTATAATGTCGACGCATTTCGTTGATGCCAACAATGGGATTTTTCCATTCGATGGAGCGACGCAGGTGTTTTCTGCAAACGGCAAGACGATCTACCAATGAGGGAGGGGGTAAGTGTTCGCCTGTCCGGAAAAAATGTTTGATCTCGTTGAAGATCCAAGGATACCCGATCGCCGCTCTTCCGATCATGATGCCATCCACGCCGTATCGATTTTTATATTCAAGCGCTTTTTCTGGAGAGTCAATGTCGCCGTTTCCAAAGATGGGAATCTTGATGCGGGGATTGTTCTTCACTTTACCGATCAAACTCCAATCTGCTTCCCCTTTGTACATCTGGGTGCGGGTTCTTCCGTGAATGGCCAATGCCTGAATGCCCACGTCCTGTAAACGTTCAGCAACGGTTTCTATGTTTTTGGTCTGATCGTCCCATCCCAGTCTGGTTTTGACCGTAACGGGCAGGTTGGTGGACTTTACAACAGCATCCGTTAGACGTACCATCAAATCAATGTCACGCAATACGCCGGCTCCCGCGCCCTTGAGGGCAACTTTTTTCACCGGACAACCAAAATTGATATCAAGCAAATCGGGACCGGTTACTTCCACGATCTTGGCCGCCAGGCCCAAGGACTCTTCATCTCCTCCAAAGATCTGTATGCCAATGGGGCGCTCCTCCTCAAATATGTCGAGTTTCTTACGGCTTTTGATGGCATCGCGGATCAGTCCCTCCGAAGAGATGAACTCGGTATACATGAGGTCGGCACCACCGTCTTTGCACACGGCACGGAAGGGTGGGTCACTCACATCCTCCATGGGTGCAAGCAGCAGTGGGAAGTCAGCTAGTTCCAGTTTTCCGATCCGTACCATTCCGTATTGATTTGCCTATTTTTGATCGTTCCGGTTGCAAATCTACCGCGGATTACCCATTCTCATGAAAGGATTACTGGCACATCGTTCGCCGCTCAACCAGTTGATCACCTTGGTTGCGATCGCATTATTCTCGTTTTTTACGGTGGCCATGGCGGGTACCGTGCTGTTACAAGCCCTTACCGGGATCAAAGTCGAATCATTGGAAAACCTCAAACCGGGCAAACTTTCTAGTCCGGACCTCCTTACGTTCATCCGGGGGATGCAGTTGATACAATTCATCGGGTTATTTGTCCTCCCTACCTGGATCTGCGCTCGATTATTCAGTTATGAACCCAACCGTTTTCTGGGATTGCAGCAACCAAACCTGAATCAATTCTGGTTCTGGTCTATTTTGATCATGATCATCTTGCTTCCGTTCATTCAATTCGTAGGTGAATTAAATCAACGCATCGTTTTTCCCGGCGGAATTAAAGATTGGATGCAGGCGCAAGAAAAGTCAGCTGAGCAAATGGTGAAAACGCTCTTGTCTGCTCATAGTCCCAAAGATCTTTTGCTCAACATTTTTTTTGTGGCGGTATTGGCCGGGGTGGGAGAGGAGATTCTGTTTAGGGGGGTGATACAGCGTTTGCTCACCCGTAAATACGGACGTTGGATGGCAATCATCGTCACGGCCGCTCTATTCTCTGCACTGCACCTTCAATTCTATGGATTCTTTCCCCGTTTTCTATTGGGAATCGTGTTGGGCGTCTTATTTGCTTTCAGTGGTAGTCTTTGGGTAGCGATCTTGGCACATTTCTTCTACGATGCCATGCTGATCACGGCAGCTTATTTCAATCCCGAGCTTTTGAATGCCGAGTCTTCTTTCTCACTGCTACAAATGATCGCACCTGCATTGATCAGCTTACTGCTGAGTGTGTGGGTGATTCGTCAAATGATCGAACGTTCCGAAGAATTTCCTCCGCAGGAACCTACCTACGTACAGGAAGACCCTCACAACCCTTTTGGATCCTAATATGGCTCTGCAAGCAAGCGTACTGAAGACTCGATCGCTAACCGCTGTTTTGTTCGTAGCGATAATGGGCTTTGGATTGTTCGTCAATGCGTGGACCTATCTTTTTTTATTTCTTCTCTTATTGACCGTTTCTTGGCTGGAGTTCACGAAACTCATCGAACAGATCACGAAACGTGATTCACATGCTTACCTGACCATAGGTTGGATTTTGAATGCCTACGCACTTTGTTTGTTGATGGCTGGGCAAGACTATGCCATCGGCAGTTTTGTGCTGCGCCAAAACCTAATCTTACCTTTTCATTTAGCCGGATTCATTTTTTTGATCTGGGGAACCTTTGTTAGTCATTCCATTTCTCTTCGGCATTGGTTGTTATTGGCGGCTGGAAATCTTTATCTGACCCTTCCTTGGGTATTGGCCATTCATTTGTACGGATATGGCCCTACTCCTTTTTCAGCAGATCTGTTTTTTGATACCTCTCTTTGGTGGGTGGTGATTGCGATTGCTACTATGTGGGCCAACGACACTTTGGCCTATTTACTTGGTTCCTTGATCGGCCGAACCCCGCTCTCAGCCATATCACCCAAAAAAACCTGGGAGGGCACGATTGCCGGAATGGTGGGCGCCACACTTGTAGTGGGTTGGTTGGTGGACCGGTATCTTCCTAATGATGTTTTTGCCCCCGTTGCGGGTTATGTGTTGATTTTTTTACTGGCAAGTATTGGCACTATTGGTGATTTATTCGAGTCAAAATTGAAGCGATTGGCGGGTGTGAAGGACAGTGGTAAACTCATGCCCGGTCACGGGGGTGTATTGGATCGATTTGATTCGCTTCTATTTGCGCTGCCGCTGCTCTATCTGTTTTTGCGTATTTATTCGCTTTTTAATTGAACGCATCGCTATCTAATTATCAGGTTTCAATCGTTCAGATGCCCCTATTTTTGTGCAAATTGATCGTATGCGTATTCATCGGGAAGGATATTTAACCATTTTCATCGTCGGTCTTTTTGTTGCGGCGGTCAATCTGGCTCTTCATTATTGGGTTTGTGATTGCTATTCCTACTTGTATTTGCCCATTGGTATTCTGACAGGTGCCTTTTGGTTATTTATCGTATCGTTCTTTCGGATACCCTCTCGCACCCATACGAAACAGGAAAATGCTATCGTTGCGCCAGCCGATGGAAAGGTGGTAGTGATCGAGGAGGTACAAGCCGATGAATATTTTTCGGATAGACGCATACAGGTTTCCATTTTCATGAGTCCCCTTAACGTACACGTAAACCGCAATCCGATCAGCGGAGAGGTCGTTTACAGTAAATATCATCCGGGTAAATACCTGGTGGCCTGGCATCCCAAATCATCTACCGAAAATGAACGACACAGTGTGGTGTATAAGAAAAACGGAAAAGAGATTTTGGTAAAGCAGATCGCCGGTGCATTGGCTAAACGCATCTGTAATTACTTGACTCCTGGACAGCAAGTGGAGCAAGCGGCGGAGATGGGATTCATCAAGTTTGGATCGCGCGTAGATCTTTTATTGCCGCTTGATGCAAAGATTCATTGCCAGATCGGTGACCGACCCAAGGGGGGTGTTACGGTCATCGCCACTTGGTAGTATTTAGAGGATTTGTTTTAGTTCCTCCAGTTCAAATATGGTGTGTGTAGGATAGATCTCTCCTTGGATGGGATATCTGTTTTTATCCAAGTGATTAACGTGTACCTGATCGATCCCCATTTCCCAGGCCCCTTTGATGTCTATATCAATGGAGTCGCCGATCATCAGACTCTCCGATGCACTGGCTCCACTGGCTTCGAGCGCATGCTCGAAGATGGCTCGATGGGGTTTGAGTGCACTGGCCTTCTCCGAGGTAATGATGTGTTGAAAATAGGGCGTTAGTGCTGCTGCCGATAGTTTGTGGTGTTGAACTTCTTCAAAACCATTGGTGATGATATGTAGTTGGTAGTTTTTTTCCTGAAGGAATTGAAGTGTCTCAATAGTCTGCGGGAAAAGTTGTTTGCGGGTGGGTAGCAATCGGAGGAATTCAACGCTTAAGGTTTGGGCCAGCGCATCATCGGCGATTTTGAAGTCTAGCAAACTCAGCCACATCCTTTTTACTCTTAATTCCTCTTGTTTGATGAATCCTTTTCGGTAGCGGTCCCAAAGCCGCTCGTTGTGTTCGAGGTATTGGCGATGAAATCGATCAAAGTCATCAACACCTCGCTCGGCAAGATTGAGGGAGGCATATAAATGTTCCAGGGTATTACGGGAGTTGGCATCAAAATCCCACAGGGTATGATCCAGATCAAAGAAAAGGTGACGGTAGGGCATCTTGCAAAGTAACGGGGACCAATAGGAACTGGGCAGTAAAAATATTCGACCTTTGTCTCAAATCCATTTTATGCGGGTAATCATCACAGGCGCTTCGAGGGGTATGGGTAAGGGGATGGCGGAACGGTTCGCGGAAGGCGGGCACGAAATCTTGATCACGGCGCGCAATCAATCCAAATTGGATGAGGTGGCTCGCGAGATCATGTCCAAACAGCCGGGTGCCAGGGTTTCGGGTAAGGCCGCCGATGCAACAGTACCCGAACAGGTCCGCGCATTTGGCGAATGGTGTCTGGAGAAAGGGCAGCCCGATGTACTCATAAACAACGCTGGCATTTTTGAGCCTGGTAATTTATTGGATCAGCCGGCCGGATTACTGGAAGGTCAGTTGGCGGTAAATCTGTTGAGTGCGTATCACCTGACGCGGGTGATCGCTCCGGCGATGGTAAAAATGGGCAAGGGACATATCATTAATATTTGCTCCATTGCGGGACAGCGTCCATATGCGCATGGAGGTGCATACAGCATCAGTAAATATGCCTTGAATGGATTCAGTCAGAATTTGCGGGAAGAACTAAAGCCCACCGGCGTGAAAGTAACAACGGTTTATCCGGGAGCTGTTTTGACAGATTCCTGGGGCGATTTTGATAACTCCAATCACCGAATCATGGAAGTTTCTGATATCGCTCAATTGGTTTATCAGAGTACGCAACTCTCCGTTGCTGCTTGTGTAGAGGAGATCGTTGTAAGGCCTCGGTTGGGTGATCTTTGATCACTCCTCGGTGAATTTGTAGCCAACTCCCCGGACGGAGTGAAAATAGCGGGGCTGACGGCTGTCGGATTCGAAGTATTTTCTAAAATTCAGAATGAAATTGTCGATTGTTCGGGTGGTGGGATATACCTGGTATCCCCATACAACATTAAGGATCCGTTCGCGGGTGACCACTTCGTTTCGGTTCTCGATCAACAATTTTAGCAGCATGCTCTCTTTCTTCGTCAGTTCGATGAATTGTCCGTTGGCTCCAAACGCTTGTTGCGCTTTGAAATCGATTCGGTTGCTACCGAATGTATATTGATCCATCCCTGAGGTTCGATCGTGCAGCCGTTGGTTTTTATCGATCAGTTTGGAAACCCGCAGCAAGAGTTCTTCCAGATCGAAGGGTTTGGTCAGGTAATCATCTGCTCCTTTTTTGAGACCAAGTATCCGATCGGCACTGGTATTTCGGGCACTCAGCATGAGTATCGGCGTGTCCAGGTTGCGAATGCGGATGTTTTCGGCCACCGCTATGCCATCCACTTCAGGGAGCATGATATCCAAGATCACCAGGTCGATGTGTTCGGCTTCGATTATGCGCAAGGCTTCTGATCCGTCCCGGGCAGAGCTCACGGCATAACCCTCTAATTCCAGGTTTAGCTTCAGTGCTTCGTGTAGGTTCTCTTCGTCCTCTACCAACAAAATGGAAGTACGGGGGCTCATGTGTAAAATTCCACGACAAAATTACTGCCCTGTGGTGGATGGTTGACTACCTGAATCGTGGCATTGTGCGCTTGGGCGATCTTTTTACAGAGATATAATCCCAATCCGGTACCGGCTGTTTTTCGGGTAGCCTCGTTCTCGATTCGATAGAACCGATCGAATATGCGCTTTCGTTCGGAGGTCGGGATGCCGAGACCTTGGTCGATCACTTCCAGTCGGCAGCGATTCTGTTCTTGGGTTAAGTTCACCTCAATGGGCGTATCGCGTGGCGAATATTTCTGAGCGTTCTCAAGCAGGTTGTTGATCATGATCTGCAAGAGCAGCGGATCACCATTCAGTACGACCTCATCGGGAATGGAGGGCTGAAGCGTTCGATGCGGAAAGCGTTTTTGAAAGTCGCGTAAACAGTCCCGCAACAGCGGTGCCAGGTCCAGTTCCGTCAGCTCTGATTCAATCTTCTTTCCCGCCAACTGGGTAGCGGCGAGAATATTATTGGTAAGAAAATTCAGGCGAGCCGTTTCATCCAAGGTTGTTTTTACCAGCCGCTCTCGTTTTTCTGTGTCGAGCGGATAGCGTTGAAGGGTTTCCAGGTTCAATCGCGCTACGGCAATGGGTGTCTTTAATTCATGTGTAACGGCCATGATGAATTCTTCCTGCTGTTGTTGCAGGCGAATTCTTCTCCGAACGGAACGATATACCCAAGCAGCACCCAAGCCGATCAAGGCGAGAAAGGTGATGCCCTCGCTTAGGTACTTCGTGAAGTTTTTGGATTGCTGACGATCTATTCTTTTCCATTCGATGTCGAACTGCGCGGGGGAGATCTCTAGTCGGTGTTCGAGCAGATTGTTTCTTTCCTTTTCTGCAATCAGCCGGTTCTGCTTTTCGAGCGAGATAAACCACCAGATCAGGGCTGCGACCACATAGCCCAAAAGGCTCCAGTACAGGAACGTGGTGCGGCGCAGTCGGACAGAGGTAGTGGGTTGACTCATTTTTTCCGTTCAATCCGGATACCTGCTTGCAATACATGCGGTAGGGGATCCTCACGCATGATCTGTTTTAAGCGAAAGGTATACTCACCTGATCTGCGAAAAGATACATTGGCTTTCTCTAACTCCCTGTTAAGCGGGATGCGATGCTCATATACGTCGTTGAGACCGGTACCCAGCCAGCCCTGTTCATTATTGCCCAAACGCTGCTCGGTGCGGATGGTGTACATGGTATCAGGTGCTTCAATTTGTATGTCTAGCCAAATATTATTGAATGGATAGGCATCGGTATGGCGGAGGATCAGGAATGCCTCAAACAGCGCATTTGTATCCCGGATAGCGAAAGTGCAACTCGGGGAAAACTCGCTGCTCCAACGGTGTTTGGGTATATCAACCGTTTGCTCATACAGGTCGATCGGCTTGCATTGAGTTATGAAAAGGAGCAGGAATAAAGCTGCAGTGAAACGCATGATGCAAAATTAAGGTAGGTCAGAGCAGGTTTAAGATCTGCTCCTTGGCCTTTTCCAGTTCGTCTTTCATTTCAACTACACAACGCTGTATCTCGGCATCATATGCTTTGGCGCCTGTGGTATTGATCTCCCGGCCGATCTCCTGAAGCACGAAAGAGAGTTTTTTGCCCTTGGAGGGATCGGCATCCTCAAAAAGGGATCGGAAATACTGACAATGGTTGGATAAACGGGTCTGCTCTTCGCTGATATCGATCTTTTCGATGTAATAGATCAGTTCTTGCTCCAACCGATTGGCATCGTACTTCTCCTTGCCCACTTCTTCTTCCAACAGTCGGGTCAATCCTTCCCGGATCTTTTGCTTTCTACGGGGCTCCATAGATTGGATCGTTGTTTGCAACGACTCGATTCGATCGATCCGCTGCAGTAGGTCAGCCTGTAACATCGCTCCCTCGTTTTCCCGGTGATTGTTGAGCGATTTGATGGCGTTTGATAGCAACTGCTGAAAAGAGGCCCATTCTTGCCCCTCCAAGCTCTCGCTGCTGGGCACAATCACTTCCGGCATTTTTACCAAGATGCTGAGTAGGTCGTTGGTCTCCAGTTGCAAAGATTTTGCCAGATCAGCCAATGGCTGGTGGTATGCTTTTGCCAGTTCAGTATTGATCGTAACCGGTTTGGCCTCTCCGGTTTCTTTTAAACTGATGACACACTCAACTGATCCGCGTACGAGCCCTTCACTGAGTTGACGGCGTATGTCAAATTCATGCGGCTTCAGCAGCGCAGGCAGGCGTAGATTCAAATCAAATTGTTTCCCATTGAGGGATTTGATGTCGATCAGAAAGGTTTTCCTGCCAATGGATCCTTCTGCTCTTCCAAATCCGGTCATCGAACGTACCATCGTGATCAGTTTATGTTTAAAGATATTTTTAAATCGTATGCAGCCGACGTGTGATGAAACAAAAATCCCTCCGCAGAAGCGGAGGGAAATATATGGATGGGTTAGTAAGTACAGGGAAACTGCGTTTCCCCAACACAATATTAGACCAAATAAATAAACCAAAAAAATTTTAAGCTGCTTTTATTCACATTTTTTAATCAGTTGTGGATAAACGCAACAATGCATTGCATGCATTCATTGCTGCAACATACATGCATGTATTATCTATTCGCTCGCATCTGCTTTGATAACTTTGTACAAAATCGATCGTATGCGATTCAAACATCCTGTTTCGTTATCAACCATTGCAACACTTATTGAAGCTGAAATCATTGGGGAAACGAATGCAATGGTAACCGGTATCAATGAGATTCATCGGGTAGAGTCCGGCGATCTTGTTTTTGTAGATCATCCTAAATATTATGATAAGTGTTTGCAATCGGCAGCCACGTATATCATCATCAATAGCAAATTGGAGGCTCCGGCAGGTAAATCCCTATTGGTTGTATCCGATCCCTTTGAAGCATATCAACGGATCGTTTCCACCTACCAACCATTCGAACCCATTACCAAGCCCATTGCTGATTCAGCGTTGATTGGCTCAGATACCGTGCTGATGGCTGGTGTATGTATAGGCCCCCACGTTACGATCGGTAAGAACTGCGTTATTCATCCCAATGTGATCATTGGAGCCGGTACACAGATCGGAGACCATGTAGTTATTCAAGCCGGTACGGTTATTGGCAGCGATGCTTTTTATTATAATAAACGCCCCAACCGTCCCTTGCCTTATCAGCGAATGCTCAGTTGCGGTCGTGTCGTTATTGAGGATGAGGTTGAGATCGGTGCAAATTGCACCATCGATCGCGGGGTATCTCATTATACACGGATCGGAGCAGGTACCAAAATTGACAACCTCGTTCATGTTGGCCATGATACCCTAATTGGTAAGAACTGCTTGATCGCTGCGCAGGTGGGAATTGCAGGTGCCACTGTAATTGAGGACGGGGTTACGTTATGGGGACAAGTCGGGGTTAGTAAAACACTCACCATTGGTGCCGGAGCCGTTGTGATGGCTCAAAGTGGTGTGCCTTCTTCGCTGAAGGGAGGAAAAGTTTATTTTGGATATCCTGCGGAGGAGGCCTCTCAGAAAAAGCGCGAGTTGGTTTGGATCAAGCGCATTCCGCAGATTTGGGATATGCTAAAAACACAGTCAGGTTCCTGATCTCATCTATTTCTGCTGTTGATATCGTTGGCAGGCCTCAGAGATGGTTTCTTTCAGCGGGCGGTAACTAAACTCCGGAAAAGCTTCAAGAAATTTTCGATTGTCAAAATGTGTTTGACTGATGCCAACACGGGCACTCTCTTTGCTCAGTAGCGCCTGTTTGCCTGTGATCCATCCTTTAATAGCTGCCAAGCGCCAAGCCAATCCCAGTAAGAAAGTTGTTGCTTTTCGGGTGGGACCTTTCACGCCAAAGCCCGCTGCCATGGCTTGTTGAAGATCGCGGAATCGCCAATTCTCCGCACAGATCAGAAAGCGTTGTTCAGACAGAGATGATTCCAATGCCAATCGGGTAGCACGGGCCACATCACAAACATCCACAAATCCGTTTACGCCCTCTGTATACCAAGGGAAGCCATCGTAAATCTGTTTGAATAAGCCACAGCTTCCGCTGTTCCAGTCGCCGTAGCCAAGTATAGTGCTCGGATTCAGGATCAAACCCTCCAATCCCTCTGCCATTCCTCTCCATACCTGTAATTCTGCTTTGAATTTGCTGCGTGCGTAATGGGTTTGTACTCCGTTATCCTCCCATTTGCTCTCTTCATTCACCCATGATTCGTTGGCGGTTCTTCCGAGGGCTGCTACTGAACTGATGTGAATCAGCCGACGCACGCCTGTCTCCAATGCCATGTTTACCACGTTGGCTGTACCATCCACATTAACTTGGTACATTCTCTTACGTTCTTTGGGATGGAAGGAAAC
>CAYYXC010000015.1:0-3379 GCA_964475505.1 uncultured Chitinophaga sp. | reverse complement strand
CGCTGCTGCATGGATCACGATCTCCATACCCTGCATGGCATCTTGTAGCGATACAACATCTAATACATCTCCTTCCACCCATTCGGCTTTTGTATGAATGGATTCTGGTATCCAGGGAATTGCTTTAAACGATCGGCAGAGTGCACGAACGCTATATCCGTGTTCGATCAGCTCTTTGAGAAGATAGGAGCCAAGAAAACCGGTGGCGCCAGTGAGGAGTATGGTTGGTTTTGCCACGATTGATCAATAACGATAAAATCCTTCGCCGGTTTTTCGTCCCAATTTTCCGTCTGCCACCAATTGCTCTTGCAGCGGAGAAGGTTTCAGTCGATCCGGTTGTCCGAGTTGTTCATACACCGATCGGCTCACGGCCAGGTTTACATCCTGACCGATCAAGTCGGTTAACTTGAAGGGACCCAATTTGAACCCGGCCGATTCCAGGATGCGGTCCACTTGCTCGGGCGTAGCTTCTCCGCGTTCTACCAGGCGCATTGCTTCAAGGTAATAAGGTCTGGCCACTCGATTCACGATAAAGCCGGGTGTATCAAGGCATCGTACGGGTGTTTTTCCGATCGATTGAATGAATTCCCAAGCCGTAGAGAAAACCTGTTCATCGGTGCGCTCGGTGGTGATTACCTCCACCAGTTTCATCAAATGTGCCGGGTTGAAGAAATGAAGACCAATTACCCGGTTCGGATTTTGAATTTGTTCAGCCAAGCGAGCTATGGAGAGCGAGGAGGTATTGGATGCAAATATGGATTCGCTGTGATTCAGTTCTGCCAATTGATTGAACAGCGCTACTTTGTCCTCCAGTCTTTCAATAATGGCCTCTATAAACAGATCGGCCAAACAAGATTGGAGTTCATTGGTGTATTCAATGCGCTGCTGGATCTTTTCAGATTGAGCGGCGGTAAGTTTTCCTTTGGATACCGCCGTATCCAGTTGTTGTTGTATTTGTTTGGCCGCCCGTTCGAGTCCGGCGGGTTGTACATCGAATACCAATGTGGAATAGCCATGGGTGGCCAAGGTTTGGGCGATTCCGGCGCCCATGGTGCCGGCTCCACAAACACAGACACGATGAATGGATGCTGTCATTAGGTTAGGGCGGGAAATTGACGCAGAAAACGCACATCGTTCTCACTGAATAAACGCAGGTCGCTCACACCGTATTTGAGCATGGCGGGACGTTCCACACCCATGCCAAAAGCAAATCCGGTATACCGATCGGGGTCGATATTACAATTGCGCAGCACATTGGGATGAACCATGCCGCAGCCCAGTATCTCTACCCAACCGCTTTTTTTGCAAACGGGACAACCATCTCCCCCACAGATAAAACAGGTTATGTCCATTTCAGCACTTGGTTCAGTGAAGGGAAAATAGGAGGGGCGGAAGCGAACTTTTACATCCTTCCCATACATCTCCTGCACAAAAAAATAAAGGGTCTGCTTCAGGTCTGCGAATGAAACCTGCTCATCGATGTATAATCCTTCTATTTGATGGAAGAAACAGTGACTTCTTGCGCTGATGGTTTCATTTCGAAATACTCGCCCCGGCATGAGCATGCGTATGGGCAGAACTCCTTTTTCCATTTCCCGGATCTGTACACTGCTGGTATGGGTGCGCAATACCCAGTCGGGATTTTGCTGTACGTAAAAAGTATCCTGCATATCCCTTGCCGGATGATGCTCCGGTAAGTTGAGAGCGCCGAAATTGTGCCAGTCGTCTTCGATCTCCGGACCATCGGCCACGGCAAATCCAAGTTTTTGAAAAATCGAAATGATTTCGTTTTTCATTCGGGTAACAGGATGACGTGATCCTATGGGTTGGGGAGAGCCGGGCAGGCTTCGGTCCAGATCAGATCCTTCGTTACCGGTGTTGGAAGCGGTACGATCCAGGTGTTGCTGATACACTTGCTCAGCAAAGGCCTTGAATTCATTCAGCAATTGTCCGGCCTCTTTGCGTTGATCCGGTGCTACCTGTTTCATTTCACCCATGACGGATTTCAACGCGCCTTTGGTTCCCAAAAACCGAATGCGAAATGCCTCTGCATCGGCGGCATGGTTCACGGGAAATGCATTGATCTCGTCACGCAGTTGAGCCAGTTGTTGACGAAGGGCTTCCATGCGGACAAAGATAATGTTATCTTCGTCGGCATGGGAGATCGTTTCCGTATTGCTGATTTTTTAATGCCGATATCCAAGGCACATTTGAGTGGTGACCAGGGTTATGTAGATGGACAGATTGGTCATGTCATTGAATCGTACGAGACTGAATTTCCGGAAATGGACGAGGCCTCCATCGTGTTGGTAGGTTGCGGTGAAACAAGGGGAATGGACCTCTCGCATACTGCTACGAATGCACCCGATGTCATCCGCAAGCATTTCTATCGACTCTTTTACTGGCATTCCGATATTGGATTGGCCGATGTAGGCAACGTACGCATTGGTCATTCACTTTCCGATACCTATGCGGCACTTGCCACTGTGGTGAAAGAATTGATCCAAGCGGGAAAAACCGTGATCATTTTGGGTGGTTCGCAAGACCTTACCCTCGGCCAGTACCGTGCATACGGCGATGCGGGAAAGATCATTGAAGCCAGCGGAATCGATGCACGGATCGATCTGTATACCGACGCCATCAATCCAGCAGAGCATTTTTTAATGGAGATGCTGACGGGAACACCCAATTTTATCCGGCACTATAACCACATCGGTTTTCAGAGTTATT
Source organism: uncultured Chitinophaga sp. (assembly GCA_964475505.1). Taxonomy (GTDB): domain Bacteria; phylum Bacteroidota; class Bacteroidia; order Chitinophagales; family Chitinophagaceae; genus JJ008. The sequence goes on along the minus strand of CAYYXC010000015.1, from coordinate 649 downwards.
ATGTTCATCCCGGCATGCTCGAGACCTTGGATAAATTAAGATTTGACTGTTATCGGGTGGGCAGTGTTAAGGAAAGCATCGATGAGATGGAGCCGGTTCTCCGCAACAGCCATATGCTCACGTTTGATATCCAGGCGTTGGCACAAGCTTTTTCACCGGCCAGTACACTTAGTCCCAACGGATTCAACGGCGAAGAAGCCTGCGTGCTCATGCGCTATGCCGGACTGAGCCCCAATATCAGTTCCATCGGATTATATGGTTATCAGGAAGCCGCTGATCGCAACGGTGTCAGTGCCGAGCAGTTGGCCCATATGATCTGGTATGTGTTGGATGGAAGGAGCCGGGGTCGCCGCGAGGCCAGCATCGATGAGCGCGATGCCTTCAATGAATACATCATGGCTTTTGCCGAAGTGCAAACCATCTTTCTGCAAAGCAAAAAAACCGGTCGTTGGTGGATGCAATTACCCAATAAGCAGTTCATCGCTTGCAGCTACAAAGACTATCTCTTGGCCAGTAGCAATGAAATACCCGAGCGTTGGCTGCGCGCGCAGGAGCGTGATTGATCTTTGCTATGTATCTGAAAAACTCTTCCCTAGCTTCAAACATGAATGGTATGTTTCGATTTGTCCTGTTGTTTTTTGGCTTGCTT
>CAYYXC010000014.1:0-19554 GCA_964475505.1 uncultured Chitinophaga sp. | reverse complement strand
GCACAAAAGCAAGGAAGATGTGGCCAAACTCTTTGCGGAAAAATTAGGAACCGACCCGAACGCAACTCCAACTGAACTTACACTCACCGCCAGGGCCATCTTGCGTGAAAAATATCGTCAGGCAGAGATTGGTGTCACGGGTGCTAATTTTCTGATCGCTGATATTGGCGGAATCGCGATCACGGAAAATGAGGGAAATGCACGCTTGAGTTGTGCCTGGCCCAAAACACATGTGGTGATCGCCGGCATTGAGAAAATGATTCCTTCTTTGAGCGATCTGGATCTGTTTTGGCCACTGTTGGCTACTTACGGAACCGGTCAACAAATGACTGTTTATAATACGCTGGTTACCGGTCCCAAGCAAATGCATGAGACAGACGGACCAGAGGAGTTGTATGTCATTTTGCTCGACAATGGAAGAACCCGCATCCTGGCCGATCCCAAACAACGAGAGAGTCTATACTGTATCCGCTGCGGTGCCTGTTTGAATGCTTGTCCTGTTTATAAAAACATTGGCGGACATACATACGGTACCACCTACAGTGGACCAATCGGATCGGTGATCACACCCAACTTGCAAAATCTGGCGGAGTGGAAACACCTCAGCGAAGCTTCTTCTCTTTGTGGCAATTGCACCGAGGTTTGTGCCGTGCGGATCAATCTGCATGAATTATTGCTTCATAATCGTCATGCCGTTGCAGTCAAGCAAGAAGGTCCCATCGTAGAACGCATCGCCTGGAAACTTTGGAAGCAAGGCATGCTGCACCGAAACTGGATGAATTTGGCCAGCGGAAAGGTGAAAAATAAAGTGGTGAATGGCTTCGCTACTGCCTGGACAGACCAGCGGGGTCAGCTAGATTTTCCCTCCAAGAGTTTTAATCAACTCTGGAGAGAGAAAAAGAAAAATCGCTGATAATATTTTGCTGCTTTACGCCCATACGATCACCCCGCGACTATCATACATCGCACAGTGGTTGGAGGAGCATTACCTGAATGAACGGTTGGAACTTACCGACTCGCAGGAACGTTTTTGTTCTTACGAAGGTCCCCGCATCAATTACAGTGTCAAACAAATTACCGAACAAGAATGCTGGATCGAACCGGCTGGTTTATTGTGGGAGGATAAAATACAGCCACAATCAATTCAGGTTTCTACCTTAGACGGGTCACCAGTTTTTTTTACTGGTAGTGGTCAGATGGGCTTTGATCCACTGGCTGCCTCATTTTATTTAATTACCCGCTACGAAGAATATCTGCCGGGTGGGAAAGATCCTTTTGGAAGATTCGATCACAAGCAATCCCTTGCCTTTCGAAATAATTTTTTAGATCGTCCGTTGATCGATGAATGGATGCAAGCACTTTGTGGTTGTCTTCGTACGCGCTACCCGTCTCTGAAATTCAAAGAACAACGCTTTGAGTTGCTTACTACGTATGACATCGATGAATCATACGCCTATCTTTTCAAGCCTATTTGGGTCCAGACAGCGGGCATCTTTCGAGATCTATTGAGAGGGCGTTTTAGTTGGATCCAGGAGCGCATTCGTACGCTGACTGGTAAACAACAAGATCCCTACGATGCTTTCGCCTTCTTAAGTGAGTTACACGCATCCATACATACGACCCCCCTTTGTTTTATTCATGTTGCTGCAAAAAAAGGGCCACGCGATAAGAACCTTTCTCCTCAACATCCAGAACAAAAACGTCTCGTACAATCGCTCTCTCGTTGGGCACACATTGGATTGCATCCCTCCTGGCAAACCGGTGACGAGCCCTCCCTGTTGAGATCGGAGAAGGAATCGCTGGAAAAGATTATTAGTCATTCCGTACTCCAATCCCGTCAGCATTTTATACGTTTTCAGTTACCCTCCACCTACAGACAGTTGATCAAATCGGGTATTACCGATGATTATTCAATGGGATATGGTTCCATCAACGGGTTTCGGGCCAGTACGGCCAGATCCTTTTATTGGTTCGATCTGGAGAAGAATCATTGCACTCCGCTACGCGTTCATCCGTTCTGCTACATGGAAGCCACTTCTTTTTTTGAAACGCAATCTTCTATCGAGCTGGCAGAAAATGAATGGAGAAGCTTTGAGCAGGCTGTTCGTTCAGTCAATGGAAGAATGATCACGATCTGGCATAATACGACGCTTGGTACGCAAAAGCGTTTTCAAGGTTGGCGTGATCGATACGCCTATTGGTTAAGAGAGATAATTGATTAAACCCCTTCAGGTTCGGGTTGTTCCGCAGAAGAAATCCGAAATGCTTTATTAACCAGATACACACCTATCAAGGTGATGGCGGTTCCGGCCACCAAGAAGGGAGTGATGTGATCGTTGAAATAAATCCAACCAAAGAATGCGGCTACGATGGGGTTGACATATGCGTATATCGATGCTTGCTCGGTAGGTAAATTTTGCAAGGCATACAAATAGCAGATGAAGGCAATGAGTGAGCCAAAAATGATGAGGAAGGCAATAGCCGTCCACGCTTCCCAAGTGATTTCAGAGAAGGCAATCGCTTGGCCAGAGAGGTTACTGACGAAAAATAAAGTGGATCCGGATATCAGCATCTGCAGTCCTAAACTGAAGTAAGGGTTAAATGACAGTGCCTCTCGTTTCGTATACAAGGTGGCAAAGGCCCAGGTCCAGGTGGCGATCATCGAGAGTCCGATGCCAAAACGAAAATCCGGGTTCAAGAAATCATTCATGTGTTCGTAGAAGATCGTGCACACGCCCCCGAATCCCATCAGCAATCCAAGGATGGCTTTTCGTGGAAGTTTCTCTCGGCTTGCGAATAGTCCGATGATCACCAGCCACAAGGGGAAAATCGCCCCCATGATGGCACCCATCCCCGCCGAGATATATTTCACACCCCAGGTGCTGAGTCCGTTGCTCATCATGAAATTCAAGAAACTAAGAATCAGCACCGATCGCCACTGTTTCCCTTTTGGTAGTTTTTCTCCTCGTATCAGAAAGAAACTGACATAGATCGCTCCTGCTAAAAATTGACGGATCCCAGCCAGTTGAAGTGCGGGCATGTATTGTACGCCAACTTTGGATACGACCCAGGTCAGTCCCCAGAACAAACAAACAGCCACCAGTGCCAGTATGGCTTTGCCGCGTGTGCCTTGTTTGTAGTAATAGAAGGGGTTGAATACTTCGAGCGACTCCTTCGAGCGTTGTGCACCCTTGAGCAATACTGCATATAGATTTTCAAATATCATCAATGCCTGAAATGGCGCTGGCCGGTGATGACCATGGCTAGTTTATGTTGTTGACAGTATTCGATCGAGTCGTTGTCTCGAACTGATCCGCCGGGTTGAATGAAGGCAGCAATACCGGATTTGTGTCCGAGTTGTACGCAATCATTAAAGGGAAAAAACGCATCGCTGGCCATGACGGCACCGCTGAGTTCAAATTCAAATTGCCTGGCTTTTTCAATCGCTTGACGAAGTGAATCGATTCGACTGGTTTGTCCGCATCCCTTGCCGATCAGTTGTTTATTTTTCACCAGCGCAATGGCATTGCTCTTGAGGTGCTTGCAGACAATGTTGGCAAAAACCAAGTCTCTTTTTTCGGATTCACTGGTATCTCGTCCGCCTACTTCTTTCCATTCCTTCCAATTTCCCTTGTCGGTTTCTTGCACCAGCACACCATTCAGTAAACTTTTATGTTGTTGTAGAGGCGCGGGTATCGCGCGGAGGGCTAACAGGATTCGATTTTTTTTCGATCGAAGGATATCCAATGCCTCGGAACTGAATCCGTCTGCGATCAGCACTTCAAAGAAAATATCCTGTATCGCAGTGGCGGTGGGAGCATCAATCTTCCCGTTGCAGACCAAAATGCCACCAAAGGCACTCTCCGGATCGCCAGCCAAGGCATCCTGCCAAGCCTGAAGTACGGTTGGTCTTTGCGCAATACCGCACACATTGGTATGTTTAATAATAGCAAAAGTGTATTCACTTCCACTCTCCGAAGGAAATTCGAGAATCAGTTCCAGGGCTGCATCTACATCCACCAAGTTGTTGTAAGAAAGTTCTTTGCCATTTAGTTTTTCGAATAAGGCATCCAACTCTCCGTAAAAGGTGGCAGACTGATGCGGATTTTCTCCATACCGCAATGGCTGTGGAAAAGGTTGTGCTTGGAAAAATTCAGTACTTCCGGTCGGATTAAAATAACTGGCAATCGCCACGTCGTAGTGAGCGACCACTTCAAATGCCTTTGCAGCAAATTGACGTCTTTGTTCCAGCGTGAGGGATCCGTCTTGTGCGTTGAGCAGTTCTGCTAAGAGTGCATAGTCAGTTTTAGCAGCAATGACTGTGAGGTCCTGAAAATTTTTCGCTGCGGCACGAATCATCGATGGTCCGCCAATATCAATTTTTTCAATGATCGATTTTTCATCGGTGGTGCTAGCCACTGTTTCCTCAAAGGGATAAAGATCTACGATCACCAGGTCAATCTCAGGGATGGCATATTGGGCCATCTCTTTTTGGTGTGTTTCATCATTTCGTTTGCCCAATATTCCTCCGAACACTGCCGGATGAAGGGTTTTTACGCGGCCACCTAAAATAGCCGGGTAGTTCGTTAGTGATTCAACCGGTACAACGCTGACACCCAGGGATTCTAAAAAAACTTGAGTACCACCCGTAGAGTAAATAGTCACCTGCTGTTTTTTCAATTGCTCAACGATCGGCTCCAGCCCATCCTTGTAGAAAACAGAGATCAGGGCTGATTTTATTTTTTTCGACATGTGACGGGGGATATGCTGACGCAAAGGTATCAGATGCCTTTGGGATGCTAAAGGCCGGGGGATAAGTTTTGATAATTACCAAGAAATGACGGTACCCGGAATGCGGTCCAGTCTTTCGATCCACCCACTCATACCGTTCAACACAACATGCAGCACATATCCGATCAGCTTAGCCAGCAGGGGAATGGGACTAACAAGTATCAGTATAAAAAGCAAGATCAGTGCTGCTGAGGATAGGGGGACGGCAATCAGATTGGCCGGCACGAATAGCAGGGGGAATTGTTGAAAATAATATGCCGTGAAGGGAAGGGTGCCGATGGTGGCAGCTATCGTCATACTCAGTGATTCCCAAATGTTTTTCAAAATGGGATTATTCCAATTGAAGATCCTGAAGGTAAGCGGTTGAAATAGCAGAATACCCAAGACGGCACTGTGTGAAAGTTGGAAACCCGGATCGAATATCCAATCCGGATCGGCGATCAGTAAAGTGAACACAGATATGCCCAATGCTTGTAGGCCCGTAATCGGTCTCTCCAGAAATCTTCCCAGGTGTACAGCGGTGAACATGATCCCGGCACGGAGTACGGAGGCTTCCCCGCCGGCAAGAAAACAAAATGCCCAGATAAAGGTCAGTGTGATCAATGTTCTTATGATTTTTCCGCCGGGGATGAACAACAATGGAAACAGCAACCGCCAAAGAATCTCAAATACAAGTGATATGTGCAAGCCCGATATCGCAATGATGTGAATGGTGCCTGTTCGAGTATAGTGTTGTTTCAATTCCGGATCCAGTCCACCTTTCCAGCCGATCAATAGGGCAGCGGCCAGTCCGCTGTTCAGAGAGTCTTTCAGTTGACCGTACAAGACAGTTCGCACATAAATACGAACATCATGCAATTGGGAGGCGATGCTTCCACTCGTTTGATCAATCCACTGCACAGTTGATTCATTCGATATGAAGCCTTGATGCGTAATCTTGTTCATTCGGTGATAGCGAGCGTAATCGAATGAGCTGCCTGGTTTGTTCTCAATTCTTCTAAGTTTGAGCAATGTCCATCCTTTGCGCCCAGGTGTTGCCACTTTTGCTAACTGATCGTCTTTGGTGTGTAGGATCACACCGCCTGCGACTCGTTGTTGTTGAGTAGAGTCCGAGCGGGCGATCAAATCACAGGTGATCTTCCAGCCAGTTTTAGTTCGGCTGGCCTCCTCTCGAATTTGAATGAGGTAATGGTTCTTTCGATCAATATTCGATCGACCGATCCATTCGGGGTACATCCGATGGTCCTTTATGCGACTGTGTAGCCATCCGCTAGCCGTCAACAATCCCATTAACAAGCACCCACTCATTAGTATCGATCTTCGATTCCATGTTGATGAAAGCAGCCGGATGAGCAGAATGGCAACAATAAGTACAGCTCCGGCCAGAAGAATCCAGTCGCGATCAACTATTTCCCAGTCGTAAAGAATGATGCCAATGGCAAATGGAATAACGAGACGAAATACTGGCGCTCGAAGTACCATCTAAACTTTTCGACAAACTACAACCCAAACAAGCTGCACGCCATCCCACTTTCCGTCCAACTCCTCAAACTTTCCAAACTATTTTGACAAGTACATACTCCTATCCTTATACAACTGTCTGAAATACGGATCGCGCAGATTTTTTATAAAGCGAATGGCCTCGCCGGTAGACTTCATCTCAGGCCCAAGTTCTTTGTTGACGCCGGGGAATTTGTTGAAACTGAATACGGGCTCTTTGATCGCAAAACCATCCAGTTTCTTTTCAAAGGTGAAGTCGGTCAGTTTATGTGTTCCCATCATAACCTTTGTGGCGATGTTCAGATAAGGGATCTGATAGGCTTTGGCAATGAAGGGAGTGGTACGGCAAGCGCGCGGGTTCGCTTCAATCACATAGACCTTACCGTCTTTGATCGCAAATTGGATATTGATCAGTCCCTGAATATTCAGTGCGCGGGCAATTTTCTCTGCGTATTCTTCCATGGTCTGTACTTCCAGCGGGGTCAAGTTAAAGGCGGGTAGCACTGCATTGCTGTCTCCCGAGTGAATGCCTGCTGGTTCAATGTGTTCCATTACACCCATCACGTGAAAATTCTCGCCGTCGAAAATGGCATCGATCTCTGCTTCCTGGCAGCGGTCCAAGAAATGATCGATGAGTATTTTATTTCCGGGGATGTGTTTAAGCAGACTCACCACGGCCTTTTCCACTTCCTCGTCATTGATGACGATGCGCATCCGCTGACCACCGAGTACATAACTCGGACGAACCAACACGGGATAGCCTACTTTATTGGCTACTTCAATGGCATCGTCTACCGACCAAGCGGTTCCGTATTCGGGGTAGGGGATCTCCAACGCTTTGAGCATATCGCTGAATCTGCCTCGATCTTCAGCTATATCCAGACTGTCGAAGGAAGTACCAATGATCTTTACGCCTTTGTTGGTTAACTTTTCTGCGAGTTTCAGTGCGGTTTGCCCGCCTAACTGAACAATCACGCCTTCTGGTTTTTCGTGTTCAATGATCTCCCAGAGGTGTTCCCAAAATACCGGCTCGAAATAAAGCTTGTCGGCCATATCAAAGTCGGTCGACACTGTTTCGGGATTGCAGTTCACCATGATCGCCTCGTAGCCGCATTCTTTGATGGCGAGAAGTCCGTGTACACAGCAATAATCAAACTCAATACCTTGACCAATACGGTTTGGTCCGGAGCCTAGCACGACGATCTTTTTACGATCGCTGACTTTACTTTCGTTCCGGTGGCCTTCTTCGAATGTTGAATAGAAATATGGTGTTTTCGCCTCGAATTCGGCACTGCAGGTATCAACCATTTTGTAGACCCGCGTAATGCCGGCGGCTTTTCTTTTTTCGTAAATCTCTTCTTCGCTTCCGCTTTTCAGGATGCGTGCCAATTGCTCATCGCTGAAGCCATGCACTTTGGCTTTTCGAAGCAATGCCTCGGGTAAGTCATCTATGGAATAGTTCGCTAACTCTTTTTCGAGGTTGACGATCTTGAGGATCTCGAAGAGAAACCATCGATCGATGCCATTGGTGGCTTTAGAGATCGTACTTACCGAGATGCCTGCCATCAGGGCATCTTTGATGCGAAACAGACGATCCCATTTTGGGGTTTTGATGTATTCGAGCAGCTCCTCTGCATGCATCATGCTTTTCCCATAATAGCCCAACCCTACCGCATTGTTCTCTAAACTCTGACAGGCTTTTTGGATGGCTTCAGTGAAGCTTCTTCCGATGCCCATTACTTCTCCTACACTTTTCATTTGGAGTCCTAGCGTATCGTTTGCACCTTTGAATTTGTCAAAATTCCAGCGAGGGATCTTAACGATCACATAATCGAGTGCGGGTTCGAAGTATGCAGAGGTGGTTTTGGTGATCTGGTTTTCCAGTTCATCCAAGTGATATCCAATGGCCAGTTTGGCTGCGATCTTAGCGATGGGATAGCCCGTGGCTTTACTTGCAAGGGCGGAAGAGCGGCTAACACGGGGATTGATCTCAATGGCAATGATCTCCTCTGTTTCGGGATTCAAGGCAAATTGCACGTTGCATCCGCCTGCGAAATTGCCGAGGTCGCGCATCATGCGTATGGCGGTGTTGCGCATCAGTTGCATTCCGGTATCGCTCAGTGTCATCGCGGGTGCTACGGTAATTGAATCACCGGTGTGTACACCCATCGGATCGAAATTCTCTACGGTACAAATGATACAAACGTTATCGGCCTTATCACGCAGCAGTTCCAACTCAAATTCTTTCCAACCTAATACCGCTTTCTCCACCAAGACTTCGTGTATTGGAGAGGCTTGGAGTCCTCGGTTTAGCGCTTCGTCCAAGTCATTTTTGTCGTGTACAAATCCACCACCGGTTCCGCCTAATGTGAAAGAGGGGCGTATTACGAGCGGGAATCCGATCTGTTGCGCAAACTCTTTTCCCTCGAGGAAGGAGTTCGCTGTTTTGGCGGTGGCAACGGAAATGCCCATTTCGATCATCCATTGCCGGAATTTTTCGCGGTCCTCTGCCTTGTCAATGGCTTTGATATCTACTCCGATTAGTTGGACATTGTATTGTTTCCAAAGACCCAACTCCTCGGCCTCTTTTGCCAGGTTGAGCGCGGTTTGTCCGCCCATGGTAGGTAACACCGCATCGATCTGGTTTTCTTGTAATATCTGCTCAATGCTTTCTACCGTAAGGGGGAGCAGATAAACCCGATCCGCCATCATGGGGTCAGTCATGATTGTAGCGGGATTGCTATTGATGAGAATGACCTTGATCCCTTCCTCGCGCAAACTGCGGGCTGCCTGAGAACCGGAATAATCAAATTCACAGGCCTGTCCGATGATGATGGGTCCGGAACCGATGATGAGTACGGAGCGGATCGAGGTGTCTTTTGGCATGGGATGATTTTAGCGGACGTTCGCAAAAAAACAAATTGTGCAAAACTAAGGGTGTTGCTGCGTTCTGAGGGGAAAGGAGCAAAAGATTTTTCCCCAGTTTCAACTATTTGCGGCTTTAGCGGTTTTACTCCAAACCGTTTTTATGTCAGCATTGGTAGAGGGACAAAAAGCACCGGCATTCTCTGCACCCGATCAAACCGGAAAAACCGTTCGATTGAGCGATTTTAAGGGCAAGAAACTGGTTTTGTACTTCTATCCCAAGGACATGACCTCCACTTGTACGGTGCAGGCCTGCAACCTACGCGACCATCACAAAGAGTTGGCCAAGAAGGGCTGGGCCGTGGTGGGCGTTAGCCCCGATGATGTAGCCAGTCATCAGAAATTCATTGCCAAAAACGAACTTCCATTCACGCTGTTGGCCGATACCGAACAAAAGATCCTGAATGCCTATGGAGTTTGGGGAGAGAAATCCATGTACGGTCGAAAATACATGGGAGTGCTACGCACCACTTTTCTGATCGATTCCAAAGGAGTAATCCGGCACATCATCCGAAAGCCCCAGTCAGCCAAGCATGCCCAAGAGATCATGAAACTGGCAGCCGATATGGACTAAGGCCGCAGGATCCATTCAATCCCGCTCACCACCGTTCGACGCTCGCCCTGCTCCTCGAGGATCAGTCCACCATTCTCATCCACATCCACTACCACAACGGTCTTCTCGATTCCATTTTCGCGCACTGAAAAGGAGTTGGCTTTTCCGAATAGAAGGCTTCGGTATTCTTGCAAAAGGGGCCTGAATCCATCCGCTTGCCATTGCTTTACTAAAAGATTCAGTACGGAAATGATTTGAGTTGCCAATGCTTTGGGGTCAAACTCTTTTCCGGTGATCTGGCGTAGGGAAACCGGATTGGGCAGGGAGGGAGAAAAAGCGGTTTGATTGATGTTGATGCCGATACCCACAATACTCCAGGCGGGTTGGGTTTCGATCAGCATCCCGCCGAGTTTTCGGGATTTCCAGTAGAGATCGTTTGGCCATTTGATGAAGGCATCGCCGTTGGTGATGGTTGTCAGTATTTTTTGACAGGCCACGGCGCAACAAGCACTGAGGTGAAAGGCAATGGGGTCTGGCAGATGTGCATTTTCCAGCAAGATGCTCATGGCCAGATTTTGTCGGGGTGCGGAGAGCCATGACTTTCCCCGCTGTCCTTTTCCGGCGGTTTGGTCCCAGGTGAACAGCACATCGCCATGAAGGGCCAGGTTGCCTTCGATCCACTGGCGGGCCAACTCATTTGTACTCCCGATTTGATCCAGCTCCGTGAACCGGTGTCCAATGGGGTTATCGTGGGGATTCAATGCCAATTAATCGCTATTTTTACGACGTAAACGTAATCAAAAACAAAACGTCCAGACACAAACCTTTGGCTCCGTCCCCCAACCGTCGCACCCGCACCTCCTCCGAAAGTCCCGCCGCGCCCAAACGTATCAACCGCAATTCCAAATTGTTCAAGACCATTCTCTCGGCCATTCAGGAGAAGAAGGGCGAGGAGATCGTTTCGATGGACTTACGCAAGATCACTGAGGCTGTTGCCGATTTTTTCCTAATCTGTGAGGCGCGCAGTCAGCCGCAGGTACGAGCCATTGCCGATCACATCGAGGAGGAGGTTAAAGCCAAATGCGGGGAAATCCCCTACCGTCGGGAAGGCAACCAAAAGCTTCAATGGGTGTTGATTGATTATGTGAACATCGTGGTGCATGTCATGCTGCCGGAAAACCGGACTTTTTATCAGTTGGAGGAAATGTGGAGTGATGCGGAGCAGGTAAAGCACGACTAAGCTGTTAAAGTTTCGTCAAGTCCGACCGCTTGGCTCGGTCCTTGCAACAATAGATACAGAAGCAATCGAATCTTGAAAAGTATGAATGATAATCGAGCCCCTGGAGCAGGTAAGTCTCCAAAGAAGACCCCTCGTTTCAGTTTTTATTGGATTTATGCGGTCGTATTTGCGATCCTGATCGGCATGCAATTATTCGGACCACTGGCACCGAACATGGTCAAGTCGAACGGAAAAGAATTTAAGCAATTGGTCCTGAAGGGACAGGTTGAAAAGTATTTAATCATCGATAACCGCAATACCGTTCGGGTATTCCTGAATGATTCCGGTTTGGTAGCGCAGGCAGCCCGCCTCAAAGAGATCGGTGGTAAAGTTTCCAAAGAAGGTCCGCACATGAGTTTCCGGATCACCGGCGGGGAGGCTTTTCAAAAGTCTATGTCCGATCTCTATGGCAAAAATCCAACCGCGGCGGAAGTAGCATTTGATGTAGACAACGAGCGGGATTGGTTTGGTGGCATTCTTCAATTCCTGTTACCCGTGTTGCTCTTCGTGGCCATCTGGGTGTTGTTCATGCGCAAGATGGGCGGACCAGCCGGAGGAGCAGGAGGTGGTGGCGGAGGTATTTTCAGCATTGGAAAATCAAAAGCCACTTTGTTCGATAAGGGAACAAAGGTGAACATCACTTTTGCCGATGTAGCCGGTTTGGATGAAGCAAAAGTGGAAGTGATGGAGATCGTTGACTTCCTGAAAAATCCTAAAAAATATACCAACCTGGGGGGTAAGATCCCCAAAGGGGCCTTGCTGATTGGTCCCCCCGGTACCGGTAAAACACTTCTGGCCAAAGCCGTTGCCGGTGAGGCCCAAGTACCATTCTTCAGTTTGAGCGGATCGGATTTTGTTGAAATGTTTGTAGGCGTGGGTGCCAGCCGCGTACGCGATTTATTTAAGCAGGCCCGTGAAAAAGCGCCTTGTATCATTTTCATCGATGAGATCGACGCGATCGGTCGTGCCCGTGGTAAGAACACCATGATGAGCAACGACGAAAGAGAGAGCACCCTGAATCAAATGCTCGTGGAGATGGATGGTTTCGGAACCGATGTGGGCATCATTGTACTCGCGGCCACCAACCGCCCTGATGTACTCGACAGCGCCCTGCTTCGTCCGGGTCGATTCGATCGTCAAATCACCATCGACAAGCCCGATCTGAAAGGGCGTGAGGACATCTTCAAAGTACATCTCAAGCCGATCAAGGTTTCCAGCACCCTGGATATCCATAAGTTGGCAGAGCAGACACCCGGATTTGCCGGTGCCGATATCGCCAACGTCTGCAATGAAGCTGCATTGATCGCAGCCCGTAAGAATAAAGAGGCAGTGGATATGCAGGATTTTCAAGATGCGGTTGATCGGGTGATCGGTGGACTGGAAAAGAAGAATAAGATCATCTCTCCCGAGGAGAAAAAGATCATTGCCTTCCACGAGGCGGGTCATGCCATCTGCGGTTGGTATCTCGAGCATGCCTATCCGCTGCTGAAGGTTACTATCGTTCCGCGCGGTACTGCTGCACTGGGATATGCTCAGTACACTCCAAAGGAGCAGTATCTATACAACACAGATCAGTTGAATGATCAAATTTGTATGACGCTGGGCGGAAGAGCCAGTGAGGAAATTTTCTTCGGGAAGATCTCAACCGGTGCACAGAATGATCTGCAACAGATCACGCGTACTGCCTATGCCATGGTTACGGTGTACGGTATGAATGATAAAGTTGGTAATATCAGTTATTACGATCCCACTCAAGACAACACGTTCACCAAACCCTATTCGGAGGATACAGCTAAATTGATCGACGATGAGGTGCGTGAACTCATCGATGGTGCATACGAGCGTACGAAGAAATTGCTGACCGATAAGAAAGAGCAAGTTGAAAAATTGGCCAATGCCTTGTTGGAGCGTGAGGTATTATTCCAAAGTGATGTAGAGTCTTTGATCGGTAAGCGTCCTTTCGAGGAGAAAAAACCATTGGCAGATGCAGTGGCTGCTGAGACCGAAACAGTGGCTAGTCCGACCGAGGAGACTGTCACCAACGAGATCCCTCCTGTAAATCCATCTACCGACCAACCGGCTTGAGCCCATGAATGTATCGCCCTCCAAGGAGAACATACTTAGGAGAATCCGGCAAGCACTTGCCACGGAAACCCCGATACCGTTTCCCAATAGAGAGACAGCACCGGTGGTTCCCTCGCTGAAGCAGGATATTGAAGTAGAATTTGCAGAACGGTTTACAGCCCTTGATGGGAAATTCATTTATTGTATCAATCGACAAGAACTCGCGTTTCAATTGGGCAGCCTGATCCGAAAAATGGATTGGGAAAAAATTTATTGTGTTGAAGAACAATGGAAATCCGTTTTGGAGCCTATCATAGGTGACCGCCTGTATAACGAGGACCTTGGGAAAGCGGATGTTTCCATTACAGGTTGTGACTGTTTGGTTGCCAGAACCGGAAGTATAGTATTGAGTTCGAATCAAACAGAGGGCCGAACTGCCTCTGTATACGCACCCATTCACGTATGTGTGGCATCTGCCTCCCAATTGGTATACGACATCGGTGATGCGTTTCAGCAGATCAAAACCAACCAGGGCGATCGATTCCCTTCCTTGATAAGCTTTGCAACCGGACCCAGCCGTACTGCCGATATCGAAAAGACGCTGGTGGTGGGTGTGCATGGTCCCAAAGAAGTCTATCTTTTATTGGTGCAGGACTAGTGCCTCTGGTTGTGTGACTTTCCCTCGTGCGAAAGCGAATCTATTGTCTTTCGGGTTTGCATCTGGGTGCTCCGGATGCCGTTTCCAGTTTGGAGCGCGAGCGCACCTTGGTCAGGTTTCTGGACCAGATTCAAGCCGATGCTGCTGAAATCTTTCTGGTGGGCGATCTGTTTGATTTTTGGTACGAGTATAGCTGGGTGGTGCCAAAAGGATATGTACGTCTACTCGGTAAATTGGCTGCTTTATCCGATCAAGGCGTAACCCTGAATTTTTTCATGGGCAATCATGACATGTGGGTGAAGGATTATTTTCAAAAAGAATTGGGAATGATCGTTTACGATCGAGCCATTCGCTTCGAGCGGCAGGGTAAAAAACTTTTGGTGGGGCATGGAGATGGATTGGGCCCGGGTGATCACGGATACAAACGCCTCAAAAAATTATTTCGAAATCCGCTGGCACAATGGATGTTTGGAATCCTGCCTCCGGCGATCGGCATGGGATTGGCGAATTATCTCAGCAAACGCAGCCGGGCGCAGACCGGCACTACTGAGGAAGTTTTTCTTGGACCCGACCGCGAGTGGCTGATCCAATATGCATCGAGCAAGCAGCAGATCGATCCCGTTGATTACTATGTGTTTGGTCATCGTCATTTGCCCATCGATCATCCCATTGACCCGGGAGCACGGTATATCAATCTGGGTGATTGGATCCGATACCAGACTTATGGTGTGATGGAGAACGGGGTATTGCAATTAAAAAGTTTTGAGCGTTCAGACGCATCGATCATTCGATCATGAAAACAGTATTTGCCTTTTTGATCGGGTTTTTGGGTTTGCTTACGGTTACGTATGCCCAGTCCGATTCGATGTTTCAATACGAGCGGACGATCAGCGGGGATATAAAAATGTTTTCTACCGATCCCCTCGGAAATCTCTACTTGGTGGACCGAAGAGATCAAGTAAAAAAACTGAATGCGCAGGGCGATTCACTCGCAGTTTACAATGATGTGCGCCGGTTGGGACCTTTACGGGGGATGGATGTGAGCAATCCACTGCAGCCGATCCTTTTTTACGGTGATGGCGTTCGGTTCGTAGTGCTGGATCGATTCCTGAATCCGGTCACCCGCATCGATATGCAGTCGATCGACATTTTGCAATTGCAAGCCTGGGTACGTAGTTACGACAACCAATTGTGGCTTTTTGATCCGCTTGCCTATGCCCTGAAAAAAGTAGATCTGACCGGAAAAGTTCAATGGAGCACACCTGATTTTCGGTTGATCTTGGGCAGACCTTTTACGCCCATCCAGCTATTCGACCAGGATCGCAACTTGTATATGTATGAGCCCAATCACGGCGTGTACGTATTCGATTATTTTGGAAACCTGAAAAACGGGATTCAGCTCTACGACTGGCAGGACCTTCAGGTAGATGGTGGATTTATCTATGGGAGAAAGTCCGATACACTTTATCGGTATGAGATCAAGAGTACCTATTACGATGAGTGGACATTGCCGGCTGAACTCAGACAGGCCAAACAATATCATATCCGCGGAAAAAAAATCTATGCGCTGTTTCAAACGGGGCAGCCGGATCGGATCCGTATCTATTCGATTCGCTAGCGCAGTATCTCTGCCAGTTCTTTATCGAACATGCCGTATTTCCCGTATTCCACGATGCGGCCCAACTCTTTTCCATTACGAAAGACCAAAATAGTTGGTACCAGCGTCACTTGTAAGGCTTCCGATAGTCGACCAACTGTTTTTTTATTTCTGTCCACCCCGATCAGTGAAAATTTATCTTTTGGAAATTGAGCACTATCGAGTAGAGCAATCAGTTGGGGGATGATGAAATGCGAATCTTCACACCAGGTGCCCATGAACGCAACGATCTCAATAGAATCTGCCTGTTTTTTGATGTTTTCCAAGGCATCCGGACGTGGTTTATAGTTTCTATAGGTGGATGCATACCATTTAAAACTAGTGTCCGTCTCGAGCAGGGTTCTGGGAAAATGTCCTTTGATGGTTTTTTCGCCCGGACGCTCCGAGAAGGTCTCGTGGGGTTGTGCCCACACACCAATGGACAAAAACACTAACGCGGATAAAAAAATTGACTTCAACACGATTTTTATTCTGGGAATTTAAAAACAGTAATTAACCTACACAACTAACTTCTCAAACTATTCAAACTTCTCAAACTACTCAAACTGTTCAAACTATTTCAGAGAGTGGCTTTCAGTTCCAGAAAGAACTGGCGAATCTGTTTGAGCGATTGAATTGCTGCCATACGCTTCTCGGCTTTGTCTCCGTTTTTCAGGTAGTCACGTGCTCCATCGATCGTGAATTTACGCCGGCGAAGTAGATCGTAGATGAGCACCAGGTTTTTGATATCGATGGGGCGAAAGAATCGATCTCCTTTACGGTTTTTACGGGGTTGCAGGATCTCGAACTCCGAAGCCCAGTAGCGGATCAGGGATTGCTTCTCTTGAAACATCCGTGCCACTTCGCCAATGGAGTAGTATTGTTTTTTAAATAGTTCTTCGTCGGCCGGAATTTCTATTCGGTCTACGTTGGCCGCATTTTCCTGCAAGGAGCGCCGACCTCTTCTGCCGGGCTTATCGGATTTGGTGGAGCCAATGCGTGGACTGCTCATTTGAATGGGTTCTTCCTTCATCACCGGCGCGGGCGCGGGTTTCTTTGGTCGAACCGCCTTCAGTTTGGCTACCGGAGGTGGCGTGATCAATGTATCCTCGTCGCCGAACGAAAAGGTGATCTGGGTGAGTGGTTTAGCCATATCCGATTCTTTGAGGTAAAGTTATCGGAGTAGCACGCTACAGCGTGTGAACGTAATGGCAGTGTGGAAAAGTATGTGGGAGCGCCGATTAATCGAGGCTTTGGTTACTGGAGGCTGCTTTTTTAAGCAGGAGATCGAATTGCTGGGGACTTAGATCGTTGTAAAAGAAATAGACCGGATCGATCTTTTGATTGAATTTGATCACTTCGTAGTGACAGTGTGGTCCGGTTGATTTTCCGGTATTTCCCACCCAACCAATGATCTCTCCGCGTTTGACGAACTTGCCTGTAGGTACTTTCACGCGTACCATGTGTCCGTATAGTGTTTGATACCCATATCCGTGATCTATGGTAACATAATTACCGTATCCGTTCCCTTTGTTCCCGGCAAAACTCACGCGTCCATTTGCAGTGGCGTAAATGGGTGTTCCTTGCGGAGCGGTAAAGTCTAACCCTTGGTGAAACTTTTGTGTTTTGTAAATCGGGTCAATGCGGATACCAAAACCGCTGGCGATTCGATTCAGGTCGCGGTTGTGCACGGGTTGTATGGCGGGCGTATGGGCCAGCATCGTGGCTTTGTCCTTAACCAATGCTTCTACCGCCACATAGGATTTCTCCTGCATACTCATTCGGTTGGTCAGGGCATCTAATGTTTTAGCTATGGAAGGCACGAGTTGATCGGAGGGCATCCGCTCAATTTTGGCGATCTCCAGTGCCTCGGCCTCTAATTGGGCCCGGGCGCTGTCGGGAATGGGACTGGCCTCAAAAATCGAGCGATATACTTCGTTGTCTCGTTTCTCCAGGTCAACCAATTTGATCTCGAGCGCTTCCAACTTGTTGTAAAGGTCCTCATACTGGTCACGCAGGTATCTGTTTTGAGATTGCAGGTATTTTTCTTGTGGAGATCCAATGAAACGAAAAGCGGCAAAAGCAATGATCCCCGCCGTGACCAGGGAGGCGGCCAGGAATCCAAAAATTCGAAGCAGGCGGATACGCAAAGGCGTTTCCAGTTTTTCGTACTGAAGCGTCTGCGTGTTGAAGATGTATTTGGCCTGTTTCATCGGGGGAAGGCGAGGGAGGGTAAGCCCTGATTCGCTTACCTTTGCGTCGACAAAGATACCCGGTATACCGGAATTGGACCTACCATGACTGCTGCTCAGATTCGACAGGCTTTTTTGGATTTTTTCGCCTCAAAAGGACATGCTATTGTCCCTTCGGCCCCCATTGTGGTGAAGAATGACCCTACGCTGCTTTTCACCAATGCCGGGATGAATCAGTTCAAGGATTTTTTTCTGGGCAACCGTGTTCCTGAATACAGACGCGTGGCAGATACCCAGAAATGTCTGCGCGTCAGTGGTAAGCACAACGACTTGGAGGAAGTAGGAGTAGATACCTACCATCATACCATGTTTGAAATGTTGGGTAACTGGAGTTTTGGCGACTATTTCAAAAACGAAGCCATTGCCTGGAGTTGGGAGTTGTTGACCGAAGTCTATAAAATTCCTAAAGACCGCCTCTATGCCACAGTGTTTGAAGGAGATCCCAAAGAGGGATTGCCTGCTTCATCCATCGCGCTGGCCAAGTGGAAAGAGTTAATCTCCGATGATCACATCGTGTTCGGAAACAAGAAAGATAATTTCTGGGAGATGGGTGACACCGGTCCCTGCGGTCCCTGCAGTGAGATCCACGTCGATTGCCGCTCAGATGAAGAAAGAAAGAAAATTCCCGGAAGAGAGTTGGTCAACAAAGACCATCCCCAGGTGATTGAGATCTGGAACAACGTATTCATTCAGTTCAATCGCAAAAAAGACGGAACCCTTGAGCCACTGCCTGCTACGCACGTAGATACTGGTATGGGATTGGAGCGCCTGGTACGTGTGTTGCAAGGAAAATCCTCGAACTACGATACCGATATTTTCTCCGGCACCATACAGGCCACCGAAAAGATCACAGGTGTAGCTTATGACGGAAGTGATTCCAGACAAGCCATTGCGTTTCGCGTGATTGCTGATCACATTCGGGCCATAGGATTTACCATAGCGGATGGACAGTTGCCCAGCAATACGGGTGCTGGTTATGTGATCCGACGCATTCTTCGTCGCGCCGTTCGTTATTATTATTCATACCTGAATTATCACCAGCCTTTATTGACCCAATTGATACCGCTGCTGGCTAAACAATTCGAGCAGGTATTCCCGGAACTTCATCAGCAAGTCGATTTTGTGAGCAAGGTGGTTCGCGAAGAGGAAGAATCCTTCCTTCGTACACTGGAGAAAGGACTCAAGCGGATGGATGACATCATCGGATCCGTTAAAAACAAAATCATTGCAGGCAAGGATGCCTTTGAGTTGTACGATACCTATGGATTCCCGATCGATCTGACTCGATTGATTGCTCAAGAGCATCAGTTGCAAGTAGATGAGCCGGGCTTTGAGTTGGAGATGAAGCAACAAAAAGACCGCAGCCGTGCTGCTGGCGCCATCGATGCGGAAGATTGGGTCGTTCTCTCCGAGGGAAATTCTTCTTTCATCGGTTACGATCAGTTGTCCTGCACTGCTCAAATTCTTAAGTATCGAAAAGTAACAGCCAAAGGCAAAACGGCTTTTCAAGTTGTGCTCGATAAAACGCCTTTCTATGCAGAGAGTGGCGGACAAGTAGGCGATCAGGGCTGGTTTGAGATCGAGGGTAAGTCCTGGGAGGTGATCGATACCAAAAAAGATAATGATCTCATTATTCATTTCTTGCCGGCCCTTCCTGCTTCGCTTACCAAACCGGTGAAAGCGCAAGTGAATGCTGATCTGCGCAGTTCTACAACCGTTCATCATTCTTCTACGCATTTATTGCACAGTGCACTACGCCAGGTGCTGGGAACACATGTTGCGCAGAAGGGTTCTTTGGTGAATCCGGCGCAACTGCGATTCGACTTCTCTCATTTTGCCAAGGTTACCGACGAGGAATTGGATCAGATCGAACAACTGGTAAATAAAAAGATCCGT
>CAYYXC010000013.1:0-19814 GCA_964475505.1 uncultured Chitinophaga sp. | reverse complement strand
CTTTACGGTTCATCGGATCGATCGGGATACCAGCGGATTGATTCTTTTTGCCCGCACTCTTGAAGCGCAACAGCAGCTATCGATGCAATTTGAACAACGGGAAACAGAAAAAATATACCTCGGCATGGTGGTAGGGTGTCCGGTCAATACAACCGGTACCATTGAAGCGCCCATTGCCGAACATCCTGCGCGAAATGGCACAATGATCATTCATCGAAACGGCAAATATGCTCACACGGAATATTCACTGATCGATCGTTTTCCGGGCTATTCGCTGCTGCAATTCAAGATCCTGACCGGACGAACACACCAGATCCGCATACATGCCCGCGAATTGGGTCACCCCATTGTATGCGACCCGATCTATGGCGATGGAAAACCTTTTTTACTCTCCTCCCTAAAAAAGAAATTTCATCTGTCGAAAAAAGAGGAGGCTGAGCGCCCGTTGATGGGGAGGCTGGCCCTACATGCAGACCGAATTTCATTTCGAGATACAAAAGGAAATCAGATCGAACTGGAGGCACCTCTGCACAAAGACATGCGAGCGATGCTACAACAACTCCGCAAGCTGCGCGGAGAATGATCAGGCCTTTTCGAGCAAATATTTGACGGGACTATTTTTACGTAGCATAGCTGCTACGCCGCAATATTTTTCAAGCGAAAGATCAATCGCCTTGCGCACTTTATCCTCAT
This sequence comes from uncultured Chitinophaga sp., assembly GCA_964475505.1. Taxonomy (GTDB): domain Bacteria; phylum Bacteroidota; class Bacteroidia; order Chitinophagales; family Chitinophagaceae; genus JJ008. The sequence continues at coordinate 19,121 of CAYYXC010000013.1, read as the reverse complement.
CGCCCGCTGCATAATCAATCTTGTAGGTAAGCACCACCTCTGTAAAAACTCGGGGATGCTCTTCGGTTTGTTCGGCCTCCGCAATTACTTCCAACTTGGAGAAAGGCACGCGCATTTTTTGAAGAATATTGACCACGTCCACTCCGGAGCAGCCGGAAAGCAGCAATGCTTTTGGACTCATGCCTTGTTTCAAATTTCCATCGATGGAGATGGATTGTCCCTCTTGCGCACTGGTGAAATGGTGTGCGCTGACCCAAGTAGTAGTGGTTTTCATGTCAATTGATGTTTCGCATCAGACAATACGTTATCGGCTGTCCAGATCAATCGCTTTTCGAATGCATGTTGCCGAACATGGCAATCGGAGCGATCGCAAATTTTACAGGAGAAGGGCATGCATCCATCCGTATGCACGAACAGTTCGATTGACTCACCAAATTCTGCGCGGATCTTGGCAGAAAGTGCATCCACTTCGCGGTGCGCCTCATGCACGTTTAAGTACCAGGGTAAGGTGAGGTGACAGTCAACATGCAACTTAGTCCCATATCGAATGACCCGTAAGTTGTGCAGATCGATCCAGGAGGGTTGTCGCTGACGGTTGAGCAGGTCCACGAATTGATTCAGCAAAACATGATCCGCTTCATCCATGATGCCTCCGATGGAATGCCGAAGAATTCCATAACCGGTGTAAATGATGTAGCACCCAAATCCAATAGCCAGTAGCGGATCGAGCCAAGGCCAACCGGTGAAATACAACAGCACCAACCCGGCTACGATACCCAAGGTTGAGAAGGCATCTGTACGCAAATGTTGTCCGCTGGCGATCAGTGCCAGGGAATGATTCTTTTTTCCGATGCGCAGGCAATAATAAGATAGTCCAATATTCAGCAGTGCTGTGCCGGCGATCAATACAATACCGAAGTCTAATTGATGTACGGGCGTGGGACTGATCAGTTTTTGAACCGATTGATAAATTATGGTGAATCCGGCCAATGCGATGAGGGTTCCTTCAAAAGCAGCCGATATGAACTCTGCTTTTCCGTGACCATAAGGATGCTCTTTGTCTTTTGGCTGCGCGGCCACATAAAGACTATACAATCCGATGAATCCGGCCGTTACATTCACAATGCTCTCCAAGGCATCAGTAAGAATGGAAACTGAGTGGGTAGCGAAATAAGCCCAAAATTTGAATACCAATATGACAACGGAAGCAATGGCTACCCGTTTTTGGACATAAAGATTCTGTTGTTCAACCTGCATACTAAATGATCGAAGAGATTAAAGGTAATCTTTTAGCGGCTGCCCAGGCGCAACCATTGTTTCCACTTTTGCCGCAGTTTGTCGTAGAAATCACTGCTCATCACCGGTGCATCATTGAGCGCTTTGTAGGTGAGGAATATACCGATGGGCATAAGCACGGCTGTAGCCAACCACATGCCGGTTAGCGGCGTGATGGTATCCTCTTTGGCCATTTTCTCACCCGTGGTACTGGTAAAATAGTACACCATGAAAAAAAGGATCGCAAAGATGAGGGGTGTTCCCAATCCTCCTTTTCGAATGATGGATCCCAAGGGCGCTCCTACCAGAAACAAAACGAGACAGGCCAGAGAGAGAACGATCTTTCGATGCCACTCGATCACGTGTTTTCGATAAATGCGTTCTTTTTCGCGCATGGAGCTCATCATGGATTCAGCACCCACCTTAATGGTTAACGCTGCATTTCTTGCAAGATTCGTTACCGTTTCTTTCGCTGAATCGGGCAACCAGGTATCGCGGGACGAAAGACCACTCATCTCTATCTTCAAGGAATCGTTGTATCGTTTACCAACCGAGTCGAGTAAACTGGCAAACTCAAGGGGCCTGTACATATCGCGCTCATATCGGCGCCGCTCCTGCGCATTGTCTTTTTCCAAGGAGTCGATCGCTTTTTCCAATTGACGCATACTGTACATGCGCTCATTATTCTTGTTCACGCTATCGGCGGTGCGGTTGGTAAAGCCCAGACTGCTGAGGTCAAATTGCTTGTTAAATTCTTTGAATCCGATGCGCACGTATTCGGTATTTCCCTGCTCGTATACATTTCCCCGTTCTTGATAACGCCATCCATCGCGCAGCCGAAACTCAAGTATGCGCTTGTTATCGGTTACCCGCATGGTGCCGGATTTAGCCACCAGAAAATTGTCCTGTAAAACGTTTCCCTGCTCATAGATCACTACATCTCGAATCAAACTATCGGACTCTTTTTTTCCAATCTTGATGGCATATCCATTGATCTTGTCATAGAACACTCCTTCCTTCAAATCGAAGGCGGGTTTGGCATAGATGATGTCGGCCAGTAAGGTTCTGGATTTCAGATTGGCAACAGGAATTACATAATTGGAAAAAAGAAATGCCACTCCGCTGATGATAGCAGAGATCCAAAATAGGGGGCGCATAAACCGAAGGAGGGAGATGCCGGCAGATTTGATGGCGACCAGTTCAAAGGACTCTCCCAGGTTACCGAAAGTCATTAAGGAGGAAAGCAATACCGACAAGGGCAGTGCGAGGGGAACCAACACGGCGCTTTGGTAAAGAATGAACTCGGCGATCACGCCTGGCCCCAGACCTTTTCCTACAAAATCGTCGATGTACAGCCAGAAGAACTGCATCACGAGCACGAGCAGGGTGATGAAGAACGTGGCGGCAAAAGGACCAATAAAGGCCTTGATTACAAGTTTGTCGAGCTTTTTAAACAGCATGGCCGGGTGGCAACAAAAATAGAGCAAACTGAAACGGCCAACGGGAAAGCAATAAGAAAACGATCAAGATTAACAAAGACTAGTTGCCCAAGCGATGAAACAAGTCTTTGATCTGGTGGTCCCACAGCAGGGTTTGATCCTTGATCTCTTTTTTATCTGCGAAATCCTTGATCACCAAAATGGTTTGGTTGGTGATCTCTGACTTTTCAATGCGCATCTCAAAGTATTCTTCGGCCGGGGAAGAGTGCCAGCGGAAACGAACAAACTTATCGGGCTCTGTCTCGACGAGATCGGCCTTCTCCACACTTCCATTCCAGTTGAAATAGAAGACCCCATCATACTCGTCGACCTTATCTGCGAACCATTCCGACAAACCGGCGGGTGAGGACAGGAATTCGTATAAAATGGTAGGCGAACAGCGTACCGGAAATTCAAGGGTAAATAATTGTTTGCTCATTTGAAAAGAAGAGATTGGGGCAATAATAGAAAATAATTGCTCCCCACCAACAAAATAAGAAGGTAATTTTCCGATACCGCAAAGGATGACTGCTGTCAGCGGGGGGTCTCGCTCTTAAATCTCCCTTTTCTTGGCCAAAGGGGGTGCTTATCTTTGCGGCCTTATTTATGTTTAGCAGTTTACAGGAAAGATTGGAGTCCGCCTTTAAAAACCTGCGCGGACAAGGCCGGATCACGGAACTCAACGTGGCCTCGACCATTAAGGATATCCGCCGGGCCCTGGTGGATGCTGATGTTAACTTCAAGATCGCTAAAGATTTTACCGATAAGGTCAAGGACAAGGCGATCGGACAGAAAGTCCTGAATGCCGTCTCCCCCGGCCAGTTGATGGTTAAGATCGTTCAGGATGAGCTGACCGAACTGATGGGCGGTCAAGCAGCCGAATTCAATGCCAAAGGCAACCCTGCAGTGATCCTTATAGCCGGTCTGCAAGGAAGTGGAAAGACGACTTTTTCCGGAAAATTGGCGAACTACCTAAAGACGAAAAAATCGCTTCAGCCCTTATTGGTGGCTGCCGACGTATACCGACCTGCTGCCATGGAGCAACTCCGGGTATTGGGCGAGCAGATTGATGTGCCTGTCCATCTGGAAACTGAAAGCAACGACCCTGTTGGCATTGCAAAAAGAGCCGTAGCCGCTGCCAGATCACTCAACCGCAATGTTGTCATCATAGATACCGCCGGTCGCCTGGCCATCGATGAGGTGTTGATGAAAGAGGTGGCGGATATCCGCTCGGCAGTGAACCCGCAAGAAATCTTGTTTGTGGTAGATAGCATGACTGGTCAGGATGCGGTCAATACAGCCAAAGCATTCAATAATCGGTTGGACTTCACCGGGGTGGTATTGACCAAACTTGATGGAGATACCCGCGGGGGAGCTGCATTATCCGTACAGTACACCGTTAACAAACCCATCAAATTCGTCAGCCAGGGCGAGAAGATGGATACTTTGGATGTTTTTTACCCTGATCGTATGGCCCAGCGGATCCTGGGCATGGGCGACATCACCTCCTTGGTTGAAAAAGCACAGGCACAGTTCGATGAGGTTCAGGCTAAGAAACTGGAGTCCAAGATCCGCAAGAATCAGTTCGATTTCGCCGATTTCAAAATGCAGATCGAACAGATCAAGAAGATGGGAAATATGAAGGATCTGCTAGGGATGATTCCCGGCGTGGGCAGCAAAATCAAAGATTTGGAGATCAGCGACGATGCTTTCAAAGGGATAGAAGCCCTGATCAATTCCATGACCCCGGAAGAGCGAGCCAATCCGGACCTGCTGGACGGAAATCGGAAAAAACGTATCGCCAAAGGGGCCGGAAAGGAGATCCAAGAGCTAAATCAATTCCTCAAACAGTTCGAGCAGATGCGGGGCATGATGAAGAATATGAATAAGTTAGGCAAATTTGGCCCTACCCTGCCCGGCATGCGCTGATATTTTTCGCTCCAAACCCTTAATCCTCCGTATATTTGCTCCCCGGTTTTTACCGGTGAACCCTATTTTTTAACGCTGTTAAATTTCTATTTATGTCAGCAAAAATCCGTCTGCAAAGACACGGGTCAAAGAAAAGACCCTTTTACTTCATCGTTGTGGCCGACTCTCGCGCCCCTCGTGATGGTAAATTCATTCAGAAACTCGGTACCTACAATCCCCTCACCATCCCTGCAACGGTTCAGTTGGATCGTCAGAAGGCATTGGAGTGGTTGAACAAAGGTGCTACCCCCACCGACACAGTTCGTCGCATCCTCAGCTTCAAAGGTGTATTGTACCTGAAGCATTTGTTGCGCGGTGTTTCACTGGGATTGTTCGACGATGCAACCGCCATGCAAAAGTTCACGGCTTGGACCGCTGAGCACGATGCACAGGTAAAAAAGCGTCAGGAAGAAGCTGCTCGCAGAAAGAAAGCTGCCCGCGCTGCTGCCCGTGTTCCGGTTGTTCGCAAAGTGGAAGAGACACCAGCCGCCCCCGAAGCGGAGGCACCGGCTGCCGAATAAAATTTCCGCATCCTATTCTAGAATCCCGACATCGCTTGTCGGGATTTTTTTATGCATCAACTGAATTATTCGGAAATTGTGATGCTATGTTAACGTATCTCCCAGTTGGAAAATTCGTCGCCACGCACGGATTGAACGGTGAACTTGTTTTGCAACACACATTGGGCAAACGAAGCAACCTGGCCGGCATCAAAGCCCTTTTCATTGAAGAAAAAAAAGGACAGTTCATTCCCTGGTTCATTGAAAAAACAAAAATCCGCACCGCCGAGGAAACCTTGGTGAAATTAGAGGGCGTTGATACAAAAGAAAAAGCACAAAAACTTTCCCGACAACCCGTATGGTTATCAGAAATCGATTTCGATAAAAATGTATCCAAGCGTGCGCCCGTTAAGCTATTGGGCTATCACATACATGAAGCGGGAGAAGACCTGGGTGAAATCCTCGAGTTGATCGAGCAACCACACCAACTGCTTTGCCGATTGCAAATACAAGGCAAAGATGTTTTCATTCCCTTGCATGAAGAATCCTTAGAGCGGGTCGATCACAAGCTTAAAATCGTTCAAGTGAATTTGCCGGAGGGACTATTGGATATCTACTTGACTTGATCATGGCCGACCCACAGCCATACATTGCCCATTTTGACCTGGATTCATTTTTTGTTTCTGTAGAGATCCGAAACAATCCTTATTTAAAAGGCAAACCGGTCTTAGTTGGAGGATATGACCGAGGTGTAGTAGCCGCCTGCAGTTACGAAGCAAGGACCTATGGAATCCATTCCGCCATGCCCATGAAAAAAGCACTGCAGCTTTGCCCGCAGGCGATCGTCACCAACAGCAGCCGCGAACAATATAGCAAGTACTCGGCCTGGGTTACCGAACTCATTGCCGAACGGGTACCGGCCTTTGAAAAAGCAAGCATCGATGAATTTTATGTAGACCTTACCGGAATGGATCGTTTCTTTGGCGTGAGTCAGTTTGCCCGTGAGCTGAGAGAAACCGTCATTCGCGAAATCGGTTTACCAATGTCGGGCGGACTCTCCTCGGCACGTTTCATCAGCAAGATGGCGACCAATGAAGCGAAGCCCAACGGCTTTCTGGAGATCGAAGCTGAAAAAGAACGAGAATTTCTTTGGCCACTGGGCGTAGAAAAGATCAACGGGGTAGGAAAACAAACTGAATTGCAATTAAAGAACTGGGGTATTCGCACCATTGCCGATTTAGCCGCAACCCCCGTAGAACTCTTACAGAAATTACTGGGACAGCACGGCGAGTCCCTTTGGAGAAAAGCGCAAGGCATAGGTTCATCTACCGTGCACACCGATTGGGAGCAAAAAAGCATCAGCCACGAAAACACCTTTGCATCCGATCAAACCGATATCGATTTTCTGCACCAACAACTGGTGCGGCTGACAGAAAAAACGGCCTACGCACTCCGCCAGGAAGAAAAACTCACCGGATGCATCACCGTCAAGATCCGTTACGCCGATTTTGAAACCGTATCGCGGCAAGAATCGCTTCCTTACACCGCGTTGGATGATACCTTATTGGCGCAGGTAAAAAAATTGTTCGAACAATTGCGCATACCTGGGAGGCCGATTAGATTATTGGGGGTTCGTTTTTCACACCTGATCCCTTTCACCCTCCAAATGAGTTTGTTTGAGGACCAGCCACGAAAACTCAAGCTTTATCAGGCCGTGGATGGGTTGAAGGACCGTTATGGAAGCCGATCCCTTACCAAGGCGACCAACCTGAAGAACAAAGACGAATCATCAGATTAAACAGAGCAAATCGTCGCAGCGGCTTCTTCTTATCTTCGTACACCTAATTTGTTTACCATGTCGAATACCTGGAAATCCTACCAACAGCAACACCAAGAACGCTTTTTGCAAGAGATGATGGACTTGCTTCGCATTCCATCTGTGAGTGCGAAATCGGAACACAAAGATGATATGATCCGCTGTGCGGAAGCCGTCCAAAAAAGTTTGCTGGAGGCCGGATGTACCCGTGCATCGGTGATGCCTACAGCCGGCTACCCGGTTGTTTACGGGGAACGCATCATCGACCCTGCTAAGCCCACGGTACTGGTATATGGTCATTACGACGTTCAACCTCCCGATCCATTGGAGCTTTGGCATAGCGGCCCCTTCGAACCGGTGATCAAGGACGGAAAAGTATTTGCACGCGGTTCAGCTGATGACAAAGGGCAATTTTACATGCACGTAAAAGCCTTGGAGATCATGGATAAAACCGATTCCCTCTGCACCAACATCAAATTCCTAATCGAGGGCGAAGAGGAAGTTGGCTCACCCAATCTGGCTGCATTTGTATCCGCTAATAAAGAATTACTCAAGGCCGATGTCATTTTGATCAGTGATAGTGCCATGCTGAGCATGGAAAATCCCTCGCTTGATACCGGTGTACGCGGACTCAGTTACATCGAAGTAGAAGTAACCGGTGCCAACCGAGACCTGCACAGCGGCACCTATGGAGGAGCGGTTGCGAATCCCATAACCATTTTGTCCAAGCTGATTGCAAGTTGTCACGACGAAAACAACCACATCACCATTCCCGGCTTTTACGACGATGTGGTGGAGGCAAGTGAGGCAGAGCGCGCCCTGATCAATCGTGCACCTTTCAATGAGCAAGAATACATGGAGGAGCTGGGCATCCAATCGCTTTGGGGCGAGAAAGGATATTCAACCTATGAGCGCACCGGCATTCGTCCGACGATTGAAGTAAATGGCATCTGGGGTGGATACACCGGCGAAGGCGCAAAAACCGTGTTGCCCTCAAAAGCCTATGCAAAGATCTCGGCCCGACTGGTACCCAATCAATCTTCTGAAAAGATCACAGAGAAATTGTTGCACTATTTCCAAAGCAAAGCACCTGCAGGTGTAGTGGTCAAAGCCTCTTTGCACCATGGTGGTGAACCCTACATGACTCCCATCGATTCAAAAGGATACCAGGCAGCCTCCAAAGCGATCGAGACCACTTTCGGCAAAACACCCATCCCGGTGCGTGGTGGCGGTAGCATTCCCATTTGCTCCATCCTCGAAAAAGAGTTGGGCATCAAGATTGTATTTATGGGCTTTGGATTAGACAACGACAATCTGCATTCACCCAACGAGAAGTACAACATAGAGAATTTCTACAAAGGCATTGAAACCATCCCCTACTTCCACAAATATTTTGCTGAATTGTAATGGATGGAAACACCCCCGCGCCTTCGATTGGATAAATACCTATGGGCCATCCGGCTATTCAAGACCCGAGCCTTGGCCACATTGGCCTGCAATCAGGGAAAGGTCAAATATGAAGACGAGTCTGCCAAGCCCGGAAAAAATGTACATCTGGGCGATGAGTACGAAGTACGCACCGAACAAAAACGTTGGCGAATAAAAGTAACAGGTCTATTGCAGACGCGGGTGAAATACGAATTAGCCATCCAACATTACAGAGACATCACCCCGGCCGAAGAGATCGAGCGCTTGCAATACCAGGCAGCCAGTTTTTTCAGTGGTAAAAGACCGAGTAAAATTGGCCGGCCAACAAAGAAGGAACGCCGTGACTTGGATGCTTTTGTCGATGGAGATGATACCAGCGAATGATCAGTACAATAGGTTGCGCAGCTTATCGGGCTGTAGGATGTGAATTTTCCCATCAACGACCTCGATCAGTTTTTCCGACTTGAAATCACTCAGCGTCCGGATCAACGACTCGGTAGCAGTACCTACATAGCGTGCAATATCTTCGCGGGTAACCCCAATGGTATTTGTATCCCGCATTACGGGGAATTTATCATGGATATCCATCAGCGCTTTGGCGATCCGTTTGCGAAGTGAACCATAAGCTAAACTTAGCAGGCGCTCTTCTTTTTCTTTCATGTTGCGCGAAATGATCCGAATGAACTGACGAGCGACCAGAAGATCACTTTCCAGCATCACTTGAAATTCATCGCGGGGAATACGGATCAATTCAGCATCAACCAGCGCTACAGCACTGTCTTCGTACATGCCATTCTCGATGATAGCCGGATAGCCGATGTAGTCACCTTCGGAATACAGATCGGTAATATACTCCTTGCCATCCTCATGCAAGCGGATTCCCTTGATCTTGCCACTCACCAGATGAAACAAGAATCGAGGGTGCTTACCCTCCTGATAAAGAAATTGTTTGCGTGCCAGCGAAACCCGCTCGTATTGAGATAAGTTTAGCGAAAACTGTCCGGTGGACTGCAGGTCACGGGTCAGCTCTTGTAATCCCTGAATATTGCTTTCGTATTGCTTGTGGGCGATACGAGATTTTTTCAGTCTCGACTCAATGGCATTCATTAGCTCGAGTTCTTCAAAGGGCTTGGTGATGTAATCATCTGCCCCCAGGTCCATCCCCTTTCGAAGATCGGATCGCTCCGATTTGGCTGTGAGGAATATCAAGGGGATGTGTTCCGTTTCAGGGTTGGAACGAAGCAAATGAAGTACCCCATAGCCGTCGAGCTCTGGCATCATTATATCGCAAATGATCAGATCGGGTTTATGAGCCAGTGCCAGTTCGATTCCCTTTTTGCCCTGATCAGCCGTAAAGGTTCTATATCCGCCCAGTTGGAGTAATTCAGCGGTGTTTTCTCGGATGGCGGGATTGTCCTCAATGATTAGAATGGTACGGTTTGACATATATGTGAAACAAATATGCTTATTCTTAGGGTAGGCAGGTTGATCAAAGTCAATCTGCTTCTTGAAATTACTCAATTTCAACATACTAGGAGCAGGGTAGTTTGCCAACGCATATCATGCCCAAGCACCCATCCACCACGCAAGCCCTATGCTTTCACTGCGGGGCGCATTGTGACGATGCCTCATTGCAGGCAGGCGATCATCTGTTCTGCTGCGCCGGCTGCAAGATGGTTTATGAGATCTTGGAGCAGCAGGGTCTCTGCGATTATTACACTTACAATGATCATCCCGGTCAATCGCAGCGAATAAAGGTGCGAGAAGGTAAGTTCGCCTATCTGGATCAAGAGTCCATTGTACAGCAACTCATTCACTATGCCGATGCGGAGCAGCACCGGGTTCGATTCTTTCTACCGCAGATCCATTGCAGTTCCTGTCTCTACCTGCTGGAGCATTTTCATCGGATCCGACCGGGTGTGATTTCCAGCGAGGTGAATTTTTCGCGAAAAGAAGTCAGCATAGCGTACAATCCCAATCAAACCAGTTTAAGGAAAGTAGTGGAGGGACTGACCTCCATCGGATATGAGCCCTATATCAGTTTGCATGACATGCAAGCGAACAAGGTGCCGGCGAATAAGACCTTGATCAATCAATTGGGAGTTGCGGGATTTGCATTTGGAAATATCATGTTGCTGAGTTTCCCGGAGTATTTGGGGCTGGCCCACGCGGAAGCGGGTTTACAAAAAGCTTTTCAATGGTTCAGTCTGATACTCTCTCTGCCTGTATTGTTATATGCGGCGCTACCTTTTTATCAGTCCTCGCTGAAAAGTTTGCGGCATCGATACCTGAACATCGATGCACCAATCGCATTGGCGATTGGGATCACATTTGTTCGAAGTGTGTATGAGGTGGTAAGCGGAACTGGTGCCGGATATTTTGACTCAATGACCGGTATTGTGTTTTTTATGTTAGTCGGCCGGTGGCTGCAAGACCGCACCCATCGTCAACTGAGTTTTGACCGCGATTACACCCATTATTTTCCCATTGCGGTAGCAGCCGTTCGCGGAGAGGAAGAAATACCATTAGCCCTGCCCGATATCAAGCCCGGTGAAACACTGCGCATTCATAACGGAGAATTGATCCCCGCCGATGGCATTCTTTCCAAGGGAAAAGCTTACATCGATTACAGCTTCGTGACCGGTGAATCGATACCCGTACTGCGCGAAACAGGTGAAATTGTATACGCAGGAGGTCGACAAACAGGTACACCGATCGAATTGCTCGTGATCAAAGAGGTTTCCCAAAGCCACTTAACGAGACTGTGGAATCAAGGAGATCAAAAAAAAGAAAACGATCGGGCCGATTCGCCATTCGTCGATCAGTGGAGTAGGTATTTTACCTGGATGGTACTGACACTAGCATTGATCACTGGCTTGTACTGGAGTGTAATGGATACAACCCGCGTATGGCCTGCCGTTACTTCCATTTTTATCATTGCCTGCCCTTGTGCCCTGTTGTTGGCCAGTTCTTTCACGAATGGATATATCCTTCGACTACTCAGCGGGGCGGGATTGTATCTGCGCCACGCACAAGTGATCGATCGACTGGCAGGAGTAGAACACTTGGTATTTGATAAGACCGGCACCCTTACTGCATCGCATGAACAAACGGTGGAATACCTCGGGAAACCCCTGAGCAAATGGCAGCGTAAGCAAATCGTTTCGCTGGCGGCTTGTTCCAATCATCCGTTGAGCAAACAGATCGTAAAGCAATATGGCGGAGCAGAAAAACTAAAAGTGAATGGATTTCGCGAATACCTGGGATCGGGTATTGAGGGATTGGTAGAGGGCGATTGGATCCGGCTAGGCAATGCCGAATTTGTTGAATCCGTGGAAAAATCATCAAACGAAACGCGTGTTTATGTTGCGATCGAATCAACCTGCATCGGTTTTTTCACATTTACCAACCGATACAGAGCAGAGGTGCCGCAATTATTAAAAGGACTAAAAAAAGATTTTGGCATCTCGGTTCTCTCTGGTGATCATCCCGGAGAGCGAAACCGGCTGCAACAATGGTTGGGTCAAAAGGCAGCGATTCGCTTTGAACAGAGTCCCACCGACAAATTGAACTACGTCAAATCGCTGGAAGAAAATGACACTCGAGTGGTCATGATCGGAGACGGGCTGAACGATGCAGGCGCCCTACGGGTCAGCACGGTGGGACTTGCCCTCGCAGAAGGCACGCACAACTTCACGCCGGCCAGTGATGGGATTTTACAAGCAGATAGTTTACCGATGCTCCCGGCATTCATTCAACTCTGCCGTACCAATCGACCCATCATCATTGCTTGCTTTGTGCTTTCAATATTCTATAACCTGATCGGACTTTCATTTGCGATGCAAGGATTACTCACGCCTCTACAGGCAGCTATTCTTATGCCCAGCAGCACCGCAAGCATTCTATTGATCAGCTATCTGGGTAGTTCTCTGCAAGCCAAGCGACTGAAACTTAAGGCTAAGCGAGTTGACAAAAATCAACCCACGCTTTAACAACTGTTACCCAAGCCCTTCCCATCCCCAAATAGTTTTACGGCCTAAACCCACCCCTTGAGCGTAATACTCATTTTATTGGTCATCAGTCTCAGCATCGGCATTTTCTTTTTACTGGGCTTTTTATGGAGTGTGCGTACAGGGCAGTACGAAGATGACACCGCCCCCGGTGCCCGCATATTGTTTGAGGATAAACCTTTTCATTCTAACCATCACGGAACCCCCTAAACCCCTGCTTATGTCCCTTGATCGCTTCTATTATGACAATAAGATCGTGAAGGCATTTGGCATTGCCACCATTGTATTCGGTATTGTAGGTATGCTGGCCGGACTCTATGCTGCCATACAATTGTACTATCCAGAGATCAGTTTCAACCTTGGTGCTACGACCTATGGCCGGATTCGTCCCCTGCATACCAATGCCATCATCTTCGCCTTCGTTGGTAACGCCACTTTTGCCGGCGTATACTACTCCCTGCAACGCCTATGTAAGGCGCGTATGTACAGCGATAAATTGAGCTGGCTACATTTTTGGGGATGGCAGGCGATCATTGCCGCTGCTGCGATCACCTTGCTACTGGGATTTACGACCGGTAAAGAATATGCCGAATTAGAATGGCCCATCGATGTGGCCATCACACTGGTATGGGTGATTTTCGGAATCAATTTGTTTGGTACCATTTTGGTGCGCCGAGAGAAACATCTATACGTGGCGATATGGTTTTACATCGCCACTTGGGTGACCGTTGCCATGTTGCATATTGTGAATTCGATTGAGATCCCGGTATCCCTATTCAAAAGTTACAGTTGGTATGCAGGTGTACAGGATGCATTGGTACAATGGTGGTACGGACACAATACTCTTATCGGCTCTCGATCATTCACTTTTGGGCCTTGATCTTCATCTACATCTGGGCCGGACCACACCACCTGTTATATACGGCTTTGCCTGATTGGGCTCAATCACTCGGTGTCGTATTCTCCGTGATGCTGATCGCACCCAGTTGGGGTGGTATGCTGAATGGATTGTTCACATTGCGGGGCGCCTGGGATAAAGTACGGGAAGATCCGGTACTCAAATTCATGGTGGTCGCCATCACTTGCTATGGGATGAGCACGTTCGAAGGACCGATGCTGAGTCTGAAGAACGTGAATGCGATCGCTCACTATACCGATTGGATCGTGGCTCACGTTCACATTGGCGGATTGGGATGGAATGGATTCATGGCCTTCTCCATGTTATACTACCTGATTCCAAAAATGTGGAACACGGAGTTGTACTCAAAGAAACTTGCCACCAACCACTTTTGGCTGGGCACCTTGGGGATTGTGATCTACGCCGTTCCCATGTATTGGGCTGGATTCGAGCAGGCCATGATGTGGAAACAGTTTACGCCCGAGGGACAACTGAAGTTCCAATTCCTGGATACGGTCATAAACATTGTACCCATGTACATCGCCCGAAGCATCGGTGGCACACTTTATTTGATCGGGGCCCTGATGATGGCATACAACTTGTACAAGACCATGGCTAAGGGAAGTTTCATTGCGGACGAGGCCGCAGAGGCAGCTCCCCTTCTAAAAGAAAGATCAACTACTACCGAATATTGGCACCGCGCCTTAGAACGCAAACCGGTAACCATGTTGGTCTTGAGTTTGATCATGGTGTCGATTGGCGGACTGGTGCAGATGATCCCCACCTTCCTGGTAAAAGAGAATGTACCTACCATCGCCAGTGTGAAACCGTATACTCCCTTGGAATTGCAGGGACGAGATATCTACATAAGAGAAGGATGCTATACCTGCCACTCGCAAATGATTCGTCCCTTCCGCGATGAGGTGGCCAGATACGCACCCAATGCAGGGGATGGTGGATATTCAAAAGCAGGAGAATTTGTTTATGACCATCCATTTCAATGGGGCAGTAAACGAACCGGACCAGACCTCGCCAGAGAAGGAGGGAAATATCCCGACAGCTGGCAGTTCAATCATATGTATGACCCGCGATCCATGTCACCAGGTTCTTTGATGCCCCGCTATCCCTGGCTATTGGACAACACCATCGACACCAGCTCTACAGCACCTAAGATCCAAGCCATGATGACACTGGGTGTTCCATATCCGGAAGGCTATGACAAAATCGCCAACCGCGAACTCCTGCAGCAGGCCGATGGCATTGTAGCCAATCTCAAAAAAGATAAGATCGAAACGGCACCCGATGCAGAGATCGTAGCCTTGATCGCCTATCTACAGCGACTGGGTAAAAACGTAAAATCAAACCCCACCTCCATCGCAAGCAACCAACCATGAAATTCATCAACTACATTGAAAAAGTGAGTGGGATCTCTATTTACGGATTGAGTTCTCTGCTACTCTTCTTCTTATTCTTCTCCATCATGCTGATCTGGGTACTTAGAAGTTCTCCCAAACAGTACAAAGAGATCAGTCAAATACCCTTACAGAATGAATCTTAAATCATACACCATGCAACCTCGTATGACACATATCCATAAAAAGATATTGACCCTGCTGACAGTAGTGCTGTTGGTTAGCCATACAGTATGGGCAGCCGGACCACCCCCACCCTCCATTTTCGGAAATGCACTGGCAATGACCCTGATTGCCTTGATGATCTTGCTGGGAGTGATCATCGGGGTTTTATCATCTGTACTGCTAGGCGTCTCTGACCTCCGAAGAAAACAAGTGAAAGTCGGTAATATTACTATGCTGCTTTTGCTTCTGACAGTTGGTCAATCCCTCTATGCTCAAATGGAAGCGGGAACTACCGCTTTACCTGCAGCAAAAATCATGATCGGAGGCCTTACGCAAGATGCTTTTTACATAATGGTGAGTGTGTTGTTTCTGGAGATGTTCATCATTTTGGCTCTGCTGATCAATATTCGACTGATCCTGAATCAACAACCTGAACTACGAAAGAAAGCATCCGAGGCAAAAGATAAAAAAGTTAATTGGTGGGATGCCCTCAATCGGTTTCGCCCCATTACAGAAGAGGCCCAGTTGGACCTTGGACACGAATACGATGGTATTCGTGAGTTGAATAACCGTCTGCCCCCATGGTGGCTCTACGGATTTTATGTCACCATACTCTTCTCTGCTGTTTATCTCTGGCGTTTTCATGTATCGCATGCCGCACCCGGTAGCGCAGAAGAATATGATCAAGCGGTTGCCAAAGCAGAGCAGTCGATACAGGCTTATTTAAAGAAAAAAGGAGAAGCCGTGGATGAGAACAGTTTTGTTTGGATGCGTGCCGAGGAGGATCTCGCCAGTGGAAAGGGGATCTTTTTAAAATCTTGTGCCACCTGCCACAAAGATCATGGCGGTGGAGATGTAGGCCCCAACCTTACCGATGATTATTGGATCCACGGAAACGATGCCAAATCTGTTTTTAAAGTGGTTCGCTATGGGATAAATGCCATGCCCTCCTGGCAAAACCAGTACTCAAACAAACAGATTGCGCAAGTGGTCAGTTATTTGAGAACCCTGCATGGAACCAACCCGGGCGGGGCCAAAGCTGCCGAGGGGGCCTTTATGAAATATGAAGAAATGCCGACAGACACTGCCGGAAACAAGAAATAAAGTCAATGAGCGAACCAATCAATCCGAACACAGGTTCCACTTCCTTCCGAGATCGCATCGCTACGGTGGATGAGAAAGGGAAACGGAAGTGGATCTATGCCAAAAAACCGGCGGGCCATTTCTACCGTTGGCGTACGTGGGTGAGTTACGGGTTCTTTGCACTCTTCGTCATCCTGCCCTTTTTGAAGTGGAAGGGAAGACCTCTTTTCTTGTTTAATATCCCCGCCGGAAAATTCATTCTCTTCGGAAAGGTTTTTTGGCCGCAGGACTTTTTCATATTCGGGCTGGGGATGGTCACCTTCATCATCTTCATCGTTCTCTTCACAGCCGCATTCGGGCGACTTTTCTGTGGATGGGTTTGCCCCCAAACCATTTTCATGGAAATGCTATTCCGCAAATTGGAATACTGGATAGAAGGGAATGCAGCCCAGCAGAAAGTATTGAATCAGTCTCCATGGAACGCTGAGAAGATCCGGAAAAAGACCTTGAAGCATCTTAGCTTTTATCTCCTCTCTTTCCTGATCGCTAATTTCTTTTTGGCTTACATCATTGGTGTAGATGAATTAGGCAAGATCATCTCCGAGCCGGTTTACCTGCACATGGGTGGATTTTTTGCACTGATCGCTTTTACTACCATATTCTATGCGGTCTATGCTTTTTTCCGTGAGCAAACCTGTACCGTGGTTTGCCCTTACGGACGCTTGCAAGGAGTGTTACTGGATCGCAACTCATTGGTTGTAGCCTACGACTATATACGAGGGGAGCCAAGAGGCAAAGGCAAAGCCACTGATCGAGCAGTACAACAACTGGGCGACTGCATCGATTGTCACCAATGTGTACGGGTTTGTCCCACCGGCATCGACATACGAAACGGCACGCAACTGGAATGTATTGGTTGCACAGCCTGTATCGATGCTTGTGATGCCATGATGGATGCGGTCGGGAAACCGAGGGGACTAGTACGCTACGCGGCTGAGAGCGGCATTGCAGAAAAACAACCCTGGCGATTTACCCGCCGCATTCAGGTCTACACATTCTTGTTGGTCCTGTTGGTAGGGCTGCTGGCGGCGCTGCTGATCAGCAGAACCGATGTGGGTGCAACCATTGTACGGGCTCCGGGCCTGTTGTTTCAGGAAAGAGGGAACGACAGTTTATCCAATCTCTATACCATTCAGATCATTAACAAGTCCGTAAAGGATATTCCGGTCACCTTGCGGCTGGAAAATGCATCAGGCAGAATACAGGAAGCAGCCGGCGAACAAATTCTGGTAAAAAGAGAGGAGACAGCCAAAGCCTCTTTCTTCATTGTATTGCCAACTGACGAAGTGAAAGAGAGAAAACAGGCCATGGAAATTGGGTTGTATGAGGGTGCAGAGAAAATTGCCGTAGCAAAAACAAATTTTATGGGACCATTTAAACGATACTAAAATGAATTGGGGTAACCGCTTACTCGTCGCCTTTCTGATTTTTGGAACCGGCATGATCTACTTGGTCTTTCAATCGATGCGCGTCCAGACCGACCTGGTAGAAACCGACTACTATCAAAAGGAATTGAACTATCAGTCCGAGTTGGATGCCAGCACGCGTGGAGTTAAGATCGGAGGAGTGCAGGTCAACCAAACCTCCGATACCATCCAGCTTACCTGGCCATTGACACAAAAAAATAAAAAACTGACCGGAGAGGCCTGGTTTTATTGCGCATACAATAAAAAGCAAGACAGACGCATACCGATCCAAACCATGGATGGAAATATGCAAATAGAAAAAAAGAAATTGAACGCTGGTCGTTATACGATCAAACTTAACTGGAGCGACGGTACCGAAACCTTTTATCAAGAGAACACGATCGATCTGGCCGAATGAACACAACGATCTTTTTGAGTGGAATATTGCTGGGTTTGGCAGGCAGTGCACACTGTTTGGGCATGTGTGGCCCTCTCAGTTGGGCACTGCCCATTCAGCATGTTGATCGATCGATTCAAATTCGCTGGCTCACCCTCTATCAATTCGGTCGCATTTTGAGTTATGGGATTTTGGGGCTTTTGGCAGGAACGATCGGAACGGTCATAGATGTTGCCGGATTTCAACAATTTTTCTCCATCGCTCTCGGAGCTGCCATTCTGTTTTTTGGGATGGCGGTATTATCGCCCAAATGGACTCACACATTTCCGCCAATGCGAAGATTACAGGAGCAGGTTCAGCAATCGGTGCAACGCATCTGGAAAAAACCCATGAATGGCGGACGAATGTTTTTGCTTGGATCTTTAAATGGATGGCTACCCTGCGGCATGGTATATGTAGCATTGGTTTCGGCGATGACCATGAAAACGACCTGGGGAGGAGGTTTTTTCCTGATCTCTTTTGGAATGGGAACGATACCCGCAATGATGCTTGCTTCCCTGGGCGGATGGTGGATAGGCAAAGAGATCCGCCTGCAAATGCGCCGAGTGGTTCCGGTGGTAGTGGGGGTGGTAGGATTGATCCTGATCCTTCGCGGGCTGGGACTCGATCTTCCTTATCTAAGTCCTTCTTTTAATCAAAATGAAAAAGGGGAAGCAGTGCACTGCGTTACCACTCCCAATCAATAGATTACTTACGGGGTATATATAAGGTGACGGCTGTTCCTTTGTCTTGTTCGCTTTGCAAATTCACGGTACCGCCCATCAATTCAACATAACGCTTGACCAGTGGAAGTCCCAATCCCGTGCCTTGTATCTGAGTGGCATTCGTAGCCCGGTAAAACGTTGAGAACATGTGGGGAAGATCGGCAGCGGGTATACCGATTCCATGATCTTTTACTACAATGGATTTCCCTTGATCCGCATCGGAGATCATCAACTGAATTCGCTGCCCTTCGTAGGAAAATTTAATGGCATTGGAGAGCAGATTCAGCAGCGTATTCTTTAGCAACCGCTTGTCGGTGGAAATGATCGGATCACCATCGATCTGTACGTCGATTACTTGTCCGGGTCGTAGTTGCAAATTCATTTCTTCCACCAACTCACCCACGAAGGCATTTAAGTCGAAGGATTGATTGGCCACAATGGACTTGCCATCCTCCAATTTT
>CAYYXC010000012.1:0-21758 GCA_964475505.1 uncultured Chitinophaga sp. | reverse complement strand
ATCCGTACGTCGCGCATGTTCCGCTCCATGAAGCGAGGCATACCGGGGGTGGATGGAGAACCGGTCTTTCCGCCAACGCGATTCAGGTTGAACAAGAAGCTGACCATGAAATAACGGCGAAGTACCATGCTGCGTACATCTTCAAAATAGTTGTCGCCGGTATTTCGCGCGATGCTTTGATTCTGATTCAAAAGATCATTGATGGTGAATTTCAACTCTGCATTCTTCTTCTTGAGGAATTGTTTTGCCAAGCTGGCATTCCAAAGGGGAATGGACTGGTTGAAGCCCTCGGCGCGACCGGTATTTACGTAATAATCAATATCGGTAGACAGAATGATGTTCTTCGGGAATGTATATGCTACATCGAATGAATAGGTTTGTGCAAAATAGGATTCATTCAAAGCCGTATTCACTGAATACTTGATGTTGTAGTAAGATAAACTTCCGCGAAAGGCGATATCCCATTTCTCTTTCAAATTGAAGTTCGCTCCGGCCGTTTGAGTAAGAGTAAGCGTCTTGCCTACATTCAATTTTTTATACAGCTCACTCACGTCGCGGTTGTAAAGCACCACGGAGGTGAAGTTTATACTGGAACCCTTCAGCTTTGCATTTTTGAAGGGAATACCAACTGTAAAGAATGCTGAGGTGGTGATGGCGCCATTCAGGTTAACAGGACGAGTAAGCTGAATTCCCTTACGCAGGGTATCGATGCTGTTTACGATCTTATTCTGGACAGCATTCACATTGATGTTGGCAGCAATGTATTTAAATGTGACCATGTCGAACGTGTTGAAGTTCAGGTTCATATTATGACTGAACTCCTGCTTCAAGCCCGGATTACCCGTGCGTACGAAAAGCGGATTGGAAACATCCAATACATCCTGTAGCTGATTGACGCTTGGTTGGTTGGTACGGCCACGGTAATTAAAGCGGATGCCCTTGGTACGGCTGGGCGTCCAATTGAAACTCGCTTGCGGGAAGAAATTCGTAAACGACTGCTTAGTGACGGAATCTTTTCCGAGAACGGCCTGATAGCTATCGCTGGTGAGCGTAGCACGCTGCACACCCAAGCCTAATTGGTAATTGTATTTCTTTTCCTGTACACGGAAATTAGCACCAAAACGACTGGCTTCAAATGTATTCTCAAAGCGATTGGTGAGCAACAAGTTCACGATATCATACTCCTTTGAGAGGGTATTGTAATTAAAGGTTCGTCTGTCAGATGTATTCTTATTCAATGTGCATGCATAGTTAACCTCCAGGATCTTGTTCGCTGCGAGTGGTTCGGTGTAAGAAGTACTCAATACATTGTTGCGCGTAAAAGTCTTCTGTAAATTTTGCTGATCCTGATTCAGTGCGCCCTGCGCGCTTCCATCCGGACGGAAGAAATAGATGGGTGAACGGTTGTGTCCTTCGCTCTCACTTTCACCATAGGTATTGTTCCATCCCAAGGTGAAGGTGCGACCAATTTTGCTGAAGCGTCGACGATAAAGTAAGTTGTTGCCCGCATTCAAGCCGTCGCGCACATTCGTATTCACTGTATTGCTGGTCAAGGCGAGATAATCGAGCTTAGGAGATACGGAACGAGTCCATGAGCTGTCCTCATTGAAGTTGTCGGACCGCTGAACAGTCAACGTTGGCGTATATAGAATGGAATTCATCGAGTCGATGATGAATTCGACGCGCATATTCGCGCGATGGTTCTGATTGGTGTTATCGGAATAACTGTTTCGGTTCAAGAACGCCGTTGAATCGCCCGGGAAGAAAGTCTGACGGTATGTCTCTTGCCGCTGCTCGTTATTTGAGTGAGAAAAGAAATAACTACCGCTGGCCTTGATCTTGGATTTGTATTCGGTATTGAAATTGAGTCCGGTTGAAAGTGATGTAGTGATACCGGTTGGGCCAGTTCCGCCGCCAAATGCGCCAAAACCACCGCCACCGCGGGTAGCGATCATGGTCATTCCGCCGCCGCCCATGCCACCGCCACCAAATCCACCACCTCCTCCTCCAAATCCGCCGCCACCACCACCACCGCCAAAACCGCTGAATCCACCCATGGAACTGACGATATCAGAGAAAGAAAATCCCTGCTTATTGATGTTGTTGCTGTTGAATAAAAGGGAGAGGCGATTATTTCCGTTGAATACGTTGGCGCTGAGGTTTCCTTCGTATCGACCTTGGTCGCCGTGACCAGCCAACGCTCTACCGAATACACCTTTGTTCTTATCCTTCTTGAGTTTGATGTTGATCGCTTTTGATCGGCTACCATCATCCACGCGCGTAAAACGGGATTGCTCACTCATATCATCAAAAACCTGCACACTTTCCACCATCTCGGCCGTGAGATTCTTGGTCGCGAGTTTGGGATCGTTTCCAAAGAATTCCTTTCCATCCACATAGATCTTCTGTACGGATTCGCCCTGCGCAGTTACCCCACCATCTTTATCAACCTGTACGCCCGGGATTTTTTTCAATAAGTCTTCTACCGTTGCGTTGGGTCTTGTCTTGAAAGCATCCGCCTTGAATTGAACAGTGTCGCCTTTGATTTGAACAGGCGCTTCAGTATTAATGACCACGCCCTCTAATGTTTTGATCTTGGGAGAGATCTTCATATCCCCCAACTCGATCAATCTGTTCTCAGCGCCAAGTGATACAATTTTCTGAAAAGGTTCGAGGCTCTGATGAGCAATTACAATTTTATACACCCCTGAAGCAATTCCCTTGAACTCGAATTGACCATTCTTGTTGGAAACAGTAAAAGTTACCAGGGATGAATCGGATGTCTGAAGAAGACTGACCGTGGCGCCGATAACCGGTTGTGCAGCAGTAGAATCTAAAATCCGACCGCGGATGGATCCATCAGCCTTCTGGGCATTTACACTCAGGGCAAGGAAAAACAGGGCAAAAAAACTATATAGATTTCTCATAATCAGTGTTAAAGACCGCAAGTTAGACGCTTTCTGATGCATGGTCGTGCTATCAGCGCCTGATTTTAACAATTGGAAGGGGAAACAGTTGAGGGATGGGGGATCGGGGTTGAGGGTTGAGGGTTTAGCTGGTTAGTTGTGCAAACCAAAATGGCCACTCAACCCCAAACAACAAACTCCAAACCTCAACTCTCTACTCTCAACTCTCAACTAAACAGATACTCCACATCCTCGCGGGTCAAGGATTTAACAAATCCGGTCTCATCGGATACGATATCACGGGCCAAAGCACGCTTTTTCTCCTGTAACTGGAGGATCTTGTCTTCGATGGAGTCTTTACAGATCATTCGATAGGCAAAAATATTTTTGGTCTGACCAATGCGGTGCGTACGGTCAATGGCCTGCTGCTCCACCGCCGGATTCCACCAAGGATCGACGATATAGACATAATCGGCAGCAGTAAGGTTTAATCCCACCCCACCCGCCTTGAGCGAAATCAGGAAGACACGAACACTATCATCCTCCTGGAAGCGACGGATGGCTTTTTCACGGTCAGGCGCTGAAGTGCTGCCATCAAAATATTCAAAAGGAATGTTGAGTTCAGTAAGGCGTTCCCGGATCAAGCCGAGCATGCCAAGGAATTGTGAGAACACCAATGCCTTGTGCGTACCAATGCCTTCTGTCAACTCACGGGCCAATTCCTCCAACTTGATTGAGTGATTTTCGAATTTATCTTTCTCATTCAGAATCGCAGGAGAATCACAGATCTGACGGAGTTTCATCAACCCTTGCAAAATCGTGAGTTGGGATTTTTGGATACCCATCGTTTCAATGGAACCCAGAATCTGATTTCGATAATCGTTACGATAAGCATCGTAAATAGAGCGCTGCTCATCCTGCATCTCACAATACAAAATCATCTCCTGCTTTTCCGGAAGGTCTTTTGCCACCTGCTCCTTGGTACGTCGAAGAATGAACGGATATAAAAGTTTGCGCAAGTGCTCTTTGCGATCGGGCTCGCCCATTTTATCGATGGGAATCGCAAACTCCTGCTTAAAGAACTCCATCGTACCCAACATGCCCGGATTGAGAAAATGCATCTGCGCGTAGATATCGAAGGTATTGTTCTGCAGCGGTGTTCCACTCATGCATAAGCGATGCTTGGCTTGCAACAGGCCAGCAGCACGGGTCACTTTGCTAGCTGGGTTCTTGATGGCCTGCGATTCATCGAGTAATACATAATCCAATTGCAAGGCACTTAAAATCTTAATGTCACTTCTAAGCGTACCATAAGTAGTGATCAGCACCTCGGGTTCAGACAAAGACTCCCCGGTACGAATACGGCTAGCCCCATGATGGATCCGATAAGTAAGCGAAGGCGTGAACTTGCGAATTTCATTCTCCCAGTTGTAGATGAGGGTGGTGGGACAAACCACCAATGCACGCAATTTGCCTTCGGTGCGACGGAAATGTTCCAGCATCGACAAGGCCTGCACCGTTTTTCCCAATCCCATATCATCCGCCAGGATGCCACCCCATCCCACTTCCCTTAAATAATTCAACCACTGAAAACCGGAAACTTGGTAAGGACGCAAAATGGGCATCAGCATGGAAGAGGGCTCGACTGACTGAATCTGATGCTGTTCGCGAATGCGCTCATATTTCTCCTCCAACTCGATCTCCTGCAATGAATCATCGCGTTGGGCGTACAATTCATCCAATACCGACAAATGATAACGGGACAAACGCAACTGATCGTTCTTTCCCTCTCCCACGCGAAACAGCAAGGCATATTTTTTCAACCACTCTTCAGGTAAAATACCGAGCGTGCCATCTCCTAATTGTACAAAAGACTGATTGTTGGCCAATGCACGCTTTACCTCGGAAACAGTAACGCGCTGATCGCCGTAAACAATATCAACTTTGGCATCGAACCAATCCGTATGGCTGCTGATGAATACCCGCGTCTGCGGCTTGGCTGTGTTGAAACGGAAATTGCGCAGCGATTCAAAACCATAGACCGGCGTCTTCAGTTCCTTCATTGCATCCACAAATAAGAAGAACCAGTTGTTCTTTAATATCTCCGTTCCCTTCAAGGCCAGGGTTTGAGTTGAATCATCGTACACGAATCCGGAGTGGAGGGACCGCATTCGATCAATGAAGATTTGCTCTTTGTCGCGACGACGCTGTATCACCAGCACCTTATCTCCTTGTGGTACGATCAGTTCTTCTCTGTCGGAAGGAGTTACTTCATAGCCCAGATAAGCAAAGCGGGGTTGAAACACCAAATACTCGTTTCGTTCAGCCAAATACAAACTGAGCACTGGCGATTCGTCTTTGATCGCCTGCATGATGCCCTTATCAAATTGAATGGCATACTGACGCGCCAACGGTACCAATTCATTTTTGAGATAATCGGGCCAAGCAGATACCGCGATAGACTGTTTCCCACCCGAACGAAAACGTTCCACCATTCGAACCCGTTCCTTGTCGGGCCAAAGCCAGGCCTGGTGGTTGTATACAAAAAATAAAGGTGTATCAAGTTCCTGATCGGTGATCGATAACTCAGTCACGCCGGCTTTCATCCGAGCCGTGACCTGGTATTGTCCGTTTTTCTTGACCGACAATAAAAGTTGTGCAGGAGTAGACTCCAACTGAAGTGGTTGCAGGTTAGCCGTAGTAAAGGATTTACTCGGAGGCAGGCAATAAGCCCAACCCGCATCGAGTTCAGAAAAAAGTTTGCGCAACTTAGGCAATAAGTATTCAGTGATGAGGTCTCGCGTATCCTCGGGAAGCTCTTCGTCATCTTGCTGTACAATGTTTTCCCAAATACCAGAGAAAGGAGAGTTCCTGCTTACATATTTATTGATCTCCGGCGGTTGCATTTTTCGCAATAGACCTATCAACTCCTGATCTGCCTCGGAAATATCCACGCCCGACACATGTCGGGTAATATCGAGTTTCTCGACTTTACCTGTAAAACCATCCGAAGCATCATTGGGATCACCTAAAATGGCCTCCACCGTGAAATAAGGATAGATCTTTTTTTGAAAAACAAATACAACTCCCACGCGCTTCGCATGGAGCAGCGCGGGTTTAACAGCAGGTTCCTCCACTACTATCGGAGCCGGTGTAAGCGGTTTGGGTTGAAGGACGCTGGTTTTGGGTGGAGAGACAATGGGCGAAACACGTTTGATGGATGAATCGAGCACGCGGAGAAACGGTTTTCCATCCTTATATGAAAAATCAAATTTCCCAGTCAGGTCATCTTTCAGGGAATAGCCATATGCTTCGAGGAGTTTATTTTTTTCCTTATCCCAGTTTCGAATGCTGTCAAAATAATTGGTACCATAGGTGTGCAGCAGCTGCAGGAAGACGATGACTTTGGGCAAGCAAAGCGCATGCTTCTCATCTACATAATCACAACTGGTGTCGAAATAACGCTCCTCGTTTTTGCGGATCATGACGAGGTAGGACTGCCCATCCAGCATCACCCGCGCCTTCACCATCTCATTCTCTGCGAACTCGATTTGTGCTTTTTGGGTTCGAAGGAAATTTTCGGCAGCCGTAAACACTTCCTGCCCGCAAAGCATTCGCAAGGTCTTTAACTCGATCTGCTTCATTTTGGCAACGGTGTGCCGTTGATCAAAGGAAGCATGTCCAGTACGCAACTGTCCTCGATCCAACAACTCTTGCAATTGAAGCAAAGCAGCTACTTCGTGTCTGCAGATATCTCCAATATTATAGGGACAGGTACAGCGGAGTGAAGTAGTAGAAGGATCCTTGAATTGCTGGATGTGAACTTTATAAGAAGTAGCGTAGTTATCATCCTTCACCCGAAAGATCGCTGTTCCGAAAAGATCGTCGTAGTCCGACAACTCTGCATATCCAATGGCATGGATCTTCTTTCCGCGACGGATCGTTTCGTCGGTTCCTAACGTGTAAATGGGTTTGAGTAAATGGGGTAGAGCCAAGGGATGAAACGGTTGATGCGCTACCCGATTCAATTAGGGTAACCGACAAAGGTATGTGAAAGATTGTCAGATTACGAAAGAAGTTGGCGAGAAGTTATGAAGATGTCCGCAGTCCACTGTCCGCAGACCGCAGCTAGTTGGTAGTTGTAACGTGAACGGCGGACAGCGGTCACTCGACATTGGACTTTAATACTACTCCGCTACCAACCGCCCGTCTCTATACACAGCCAAAACAGAAGCCGCATCGATGGTAAGGCAGAACTCAATGTCTTTGATCAGTCCAAAACGACTCACGAGTCGATGATAGTGTGTAAGCTGAGGGGCGAAACCAAGCAGATCTGCTTTTTGTTGCCGATAAATATCCACGGCCATTCGGGAAGAATCACAATGAATCGTGAAGTGCTCACCAATTCTGTCGATCACCGCTCCGGCAAACAAAGTATCCTCCAAATTGAAACGATCTTTCCAACCTGCACAACCGAGTATGACCGACTTACCGGAGGCCAATAGAAAATCACAAACCTTAGAAAGGTTCGGGAAGGAGCCGCTGATGATGGTGTCTGCATTTCGATCCAACGCCATTTGCAGCAAACGCGTACCATTGGTGGTGGTCAAGACCAAGACCCGTCCGCCAATGAAATCACGGGAATACTCCAGTGGTGAATTTCCATAGTGCAGCCCTTCGGCGATCATTCCATCGCGCTCGCCTGCTGCTATTCCATCAATGCTTTTGGAAATCTCAATAGCCTTTGGCACAGAGTCGACGGGAATCACAGAACGGGCCCCGTTGTGCAATGCCGCTGCTATGGTAGATGTAGCACGAAATACATCGATGATGACAACTACGCTGTTCGGCACATCATAGAGATGCAAGAGAGCGGGAGACAAACAAGTATATAAAGAAGGTTTATGCTGACTCATTTCATTAAATAAGTTTTCCATCGATTGCCCTCGGCGGCTGAGCGAATGGCATCCATGTGTATGGTAAATAATTTCTCGAGATAGCGATGCAAAAACAGCCGGTCAGCAATCTGCCCCAATTTTCCCTGCTTCCACTCGTAATGGATCAGATAGATCAGGAACGAACCATTCTCGCAGGATTTTACATAACGGTGTTGTTGATAGGACTGAAAAGGTCCCATTGCCTGCTCCAATATGATTCGATCGGAGGGGATCAACTCCAACACACGCAAACGAATCAACCGGTCGCGGGTAAAATGACGGGTACGCCAAGTGATGGTCTCCCCCGCCTGTAGTAATCCGAATCGGGTTCCGGCTACCGCCTCCTGACGAAAATCCGACATTGCATCGCGCTGTAATCCCACATGTCGCGCCAGATCAAAAACAACCTCGGCCGACTGCGCCACAAAAGATGTGAGGTGAATGGTGTGCATGCTCCGGCAAATGTATGAAACCGAAGTACCCGATTTATTGGAAAGGTATCTTCGCTACCCGCGCCTGTAAATGCTTATCGCGCACCTGAATGGTGATCGGTGTATCGATGGCGGCAAACTCCGTTTTCACATAGCCCATTCCGATGGCTTTACCCAAGCTGGGCGATTGTGTACCGGAAGTAACATGTCCGATCGGATGTCCGTTCGCATCGCTGATCACATAACCGTTTCGGGGGATACCCTTGTCGATCATTTCAATGCCCACCAATTTTCGGTTGACGCCGCGCTGCTTCTGTGACTCCAGAAAATCATGCGCCATGAAAGGACCTTTATTCAATTTGGTGATCCAGCCAAGGCCGGCTTCCAAGGGAGAAGTGGTGTCGTCAATATCGTTTCCGTACAGACAAAAACCCATTTCCAAACGCAAGGTGTCACGGGCGCCCAGTCCGATGGGTTTGAGTCCCTGCGGACCACCCAGTTCAAAAATCGCATCCCAGATCTTGTCCGCTGCTCCGTCCTGATCCTCAAAATAGATCTCCACCCCACCGGCACCGGTATAACCCGTTGCGCTGATCAGTACATTGTCCACTCCTGCGAAAGTTCCCTTTACAAACGTGTAGTATTTCAGGTTGAGGATGTCCATTTCGGTAAGCGGCTGCAAGATCTTCGTAGCGTTGGGTCCTTGCACCGCCAACAAAGCTGTTTTGTCGGAAATATTGTGCATCTCTACTTTGTCGCGGTTGTGCGACTGTATCCAATTCCAATCCTTCTCAATATTGGAAGCATTCACTACCAGCATGTACACGTTGTTCTCCTCGATGCAATACACCAACAGATCATCCACGATGCCACCCATGTCGTTGGGTAGACAACTGTACTGGGCCATTCCTTTTTTCAGTTTGGAGGCATCATTGCTGGTTACGAATTGGATCAGATCCAGCGCCTTCGGACCTTTCAAAATGAATTCACCCATGTGACTTACATCGAACACGCCGGCATTACGTCGTACCGCTGCATGCTCATCGTTGATGCCCGTATAGGAAATAGGCATGTCGTATCCTGCAAAAGGCGCCATCTTGGCACCCATGGCGAGGTGCTTTTTCGTAAAGGGAGTTTGCTTGATGCTCATATGGATTTCGGTTGACCGCAAAGGTAACGGAAAGCCACCCTTGCTTAACGAGCTGCTTTGTCTCTATCCCGATAAAGATCTCCGTCCACTCCCATGATATATAGTGAATCCGCATCGTATAACCAGGAGTGATTCTTCAGGGCCGATTCGGTAAAACGGATCGACTTGCCAATGGGCACCTGTACCCAAAGCTCCACGTGCTGGCCTCGGTATTTTTCGGTACGACCTACTACGATCCCCGGCGCTACATCCAAGACACTGTCCCTGGAAACAATCGGATAGGCGAGCATATCCACTCGCTGTTGTGCTTGAGTCGTGCTGCGCCCCCAGGCATATTTATTCACCCAAACGTGAAAAGAGGCATCGGGACTTTTTTCCACCTTTAATTGAACGGCCGGGATCTTGAATGACTCACGAGTGATATCAAATCCCTGCGGATCTCCGTTGATCCATTGCCAGGTTCCGGTATACTCAAAAGGAGGAGTTGTCTGATCTACGATCAAGGTACGCGTCAACGAATCTGTCAACACGATCTCTGTACTGGATTTTTCTTTGTGCTGAAAATCCCGCACTACGCTGGTGGCAGTCCAAAACAAGGCAACCCACCCAATGGTCCACAGGATCCCGAAGATCCAACCCAATGCCGGCGCCGGACGACGAACGCGGAACAATCTTCGCACAATGAATATGATCAGAAAAAGACAGGGAATCACTAGAAAGAAAAAGACCGTTGCCCAAAAACCCCATTGTTGCGCCGAACTGCTCCAAAAAAATTCTTGCGCAGGCCAGGTAACCAGTCCCGCAAATAAAATGGCCACCCCCGCCACCAAAAATGCAAAGGCAATGGTACCCAACAGAAGGAAAATGAAGAAACGAATGACCGAACCGATCCCATATAATATGGATTTACCAGTCGATTGAAATTCCGAACTGCGCTCCGACATCTTTTCAGAAAACTCCTTGGCGGACTGCTCCACCTCCTCACTCCAACCCTTCACACGCTCTCCAACTTTACCCATGCCCTCCTTCACGTGCTGACGGATTCGATCCAGATCGACCTTCTCTCCCCGCATCTCCATTTTCTGATAGGTGGTGGTAGCTTCTGGCAGGATGATCCATAAAATGATGTAGACCAATATGAATGTACCGGTTAAACTACCAGCGCCTATATCCACGAAGATCGATCGACTGAACAGATCAAATAAATTAAATACGATGTTGATCAGCAATGGAGCTGCGAAAATCAGACGAACATTACCCACCGGCACATTGAAGTATGCAGCCAATCCGCTGGCTACACCGCCCAACATACGATCAGCGGGATTGCGATACAGTCGTCGGGCCGATTGACCACGCAGCGAACGCTTCGGCAACAGAATCCACAAGGCGAGATAGATCAGAAAACCGGTTCCAAATCCGCCCAACGTAATGATCGCAAACAACAACCGCACAATTGTGTGATCAATTCCCAGATAGGATGCGATACCGCTGCACACACCACCCAACACTTTGTCGTCTGCATCCCGATACAACCGCTTTTGCCGAATCTCCCCGCGAGGCACCGAGCCATTCGGTTTTGTAGATGTATCGGCCGTCTCCTCAAAATCCTCAGGGCGACCAATCGAAGCGATCACCTCATCCAACTCCATCTCCGTGATCCGATCGGCACCGCGCTGCAATTTTTCATACAGCAACTCGGAGATGCGACCCTCAATGTCGTTCAGGATCTCCTCGCGGCTCTCCTCCGATGAAAAATGCCTGCGTAATTCGCGAATGTATTGCTGCAACATCTCATAAGCCGGCTCCTCGATGGATATGGCTCGACCGCTGAGGTTGATGTGTAAGATCTGTTTCATACAAAGAATTGATAAATGAATTATTTGATCTCCAAGGATGCGAGAAAGGCATCACGCAACGCCGGATCCGCTTTTCCATTACGATTGGTGTGACCGTACTGGATCATATATGTCCCCACGATCAGCATGCGTAGCGTAAGATGATTGATGCCACCTTCCTTAGAGGGACGCTCCATATGCAGTTGCATCACCTTCGCTCCTTTATAATCGATCATCTCATCCTTGATGAGCTTAGCATCACCCAACTGAGCGACCAGTCCATCCCGATTCTGGTCCCAAAAATCAGGCTCCGCCTGCATGGCAATAGCCGTTGTTTCGTCCAAACCCATGCTGCCTAGATCGGTCTGTATCACCTGAAAAAGAGCGGTGCTGTCAGCCAACCGAAGCTGGCAACGCTTGGCCGGACCCTGCTCCTCCATTTTGACTTTTCCCGGAAACACGAGCTGAATGCGTTCGAGTTTGACGGTGTCGGACTGTGCCGCGGCTTGAGACAAGCCCAATACAAAGACGGAAACAAGGGTTGCAATAGATTTCATGAGGATTGTTTTAATGGTTGTATGGTTATTAAATATGATGTGTGGATCGTTGCGGATCGGTGATGATGCCAACGGCGTCGGATAACTCTTTCCATGTACGCTCCAACTCCACGTAGGTGGCATGGCCCGATTCAGTGAGTGAAAAATATTTTCGAGGGGGCCCCGATGGACTCTCCACCCAGCGATAGGAAAGCAATCCGGCATTTTTCAACCGCGTCAACAGCGGATACAACGTGCCTTCCAAAATCGGCAGTCCCGCCCCTTTCAATTCCGCAATCAGGTCACTCGGATAAGCCTCCCCCCTTCGAATCACCGCCAATATGCAGTACTCCAGGATCCCCTTCCTCATCTGACTCTGTGTGTTTTCTATGTTCATACCAACGATTTCTAATGCAAACATATGTAACTTCTAGTACTATGCAATACAAAGTACTAAAAATTTATTTTTTCCTGACCTAAACCAGTTAATATTTAAAACGTATATCGAAAAATAACCCGACTTTTGATCGATTATGATAAAAAATACGCTGTTTTTAGCCTGTTTGGCCCTGATTTCAGTCATTTCCGGATGTTCTGATAAATACCTGAAGCTCTCAAAAAAATATAAGCAAGTGAGCGCGGATGGAAGTCCAAACTATTCCGAACTGACCTCCTGGGCGGCACATCCGGCTAAATGGGACCCCTCCGACAGTATCCCCAAACCCTTGCGAACCGAAAAACCCGACCAGCAGGTAGATGTATTCTATATCCACCCCACCACCCATACCGACAAGGAGAGGTCGGAGCAACTTAACGGGGACCTGAACGATGCATACCTGAACGCGAAAACCGATTACTCGGCCATGCTCTACCAAGCCAGCGTTTTCAATGCATCGGCCCGCGTATATGCTCCGCGCTACCGACAAGGACATATCCAACAATTCTACGCCACCGATACCGCCCGCGCGCGTAAGGCTTTCGAACTAGCTTATGCCGATGTGCGCGCTGCCTTTCAATATTATCTGGATAAAGAAAACAACAGCCGCCCCATTATCATCGCCGGTCACAGCCAAGGTGCGCTGATGGCCTCACTCCTACTGAAAGAATTCTTCGACGGAAAACCACTCCAATCAAAACTCGTCGCCGCGTACGTCATCGGTTGGCCCATTCGAGCAAATGAATACACCACAATCCCCCTCTGCGCCACACCGACTCAAACAAGTTGCTATTGCAGCTGGCGCACATTCAAGGAAGGGTATCAACCACCGAATAAAAACAAGGAAGCGGGCGTGGCGATCGGCGTTACCAATCCCATTAGTTGGACCACCGACAACAGCTTTGTATCCCGCGAACGAAATTTGGGAAGTGTATTGTACAAATACAACAAGGTATATAAACACACTAGCGATGCACAAGTCGACGGCGGATATGTCTACACTAAAAAACCTCGCTTCCCCTGGAGTTTTTTATACCGCACATCTAATTATCACGCCGGTGATATCAATCTGTACTACATGAACGTTCGAGAGAATGTACGCGTTCGGATAGGGGCGTATTGGAAGCGTTGAGGAGTTGAGGGTTGAGGGTTGAGGTTAGGAAGTTGAGAAGAAGGGAGTTGAGTGTTGAGGTTTATAGTTTTAGGTTGGTAGTTTAGTTAGATAGATGCGCTGGATTTTCAACACTAAACAATCAACCCCTACACCTCAACCCTCAACTCTCAACTCCTAATGAATCCCCACCACCGGCACCCTGGCTTCCTTTAATAATCGCTTGGTGGAGCTGCGCTTGAAAATCGCATCGAGGAAGCGATGCTTTTTCGGAATGGTGATCAACAGATCCAAGTTATTCTCCTCGGCAAAACGATTGAGTCCCGCTTCCACTTCTTCCTCCTCTAAAAAATGATAAACAGGGTGGGAACCTTCCAACAAGGTTTGTAGCATAAGAGACTGCTCGGGTGTGTCGGACTGAAAGCGACGATTTTCAAAATCAACATTCACCACATGCAGTTCCGCATGAAAGGTTTTTTGAAATTGCTGAATGAATCGAGTGGGCATGGTATCAACCACTTCCCGAAAATCACAAGCCAATCCAATCTTCTTAATACCGTGACCAAATGACCGGCCTTCCGGCACAACGATAACCGGATAACTCAATTGACGAACCGCGAGTAGCGTAGTACTACCAAACAAGACTCGCTGCGCACCCGTCAACCCGGTAGCACCCATCACTACGGCAAATGGATCCAACTTCTCTGCGAGTTTTTGTATTTCTTCCACAGCATTGCCCAAGATCGCCTCGGAATAGATCTTTAATTGAGTTCCGTGCACCCGATGCAGATCAGCTTTGAGTTGCTCCAATTGTTTCTCAGCCGCACTGCGGAGCTCATCCAAAGAAACCATAACCAGCGGCCCATCCGTAAATGCGACCGGCACCTGATATACATGAACCAATGTAACACTGTGGTCGATGGACTTTGCCAACGCCACTCCATAATTCATGGCATTGTGTGCCACTGTTGAAAAATCTGTTGCAATGAGGATCGTCTTCATGCCACGAACGTAGGGCTACGAAATCATGACCTGAGTGATCATGGTTGGGTGAGAAGATGATTGTAGGATGTAGGGGTGAGTTGAGAAGATGGTGTTTAGAGTTGAGGTAGAGAAGTTGATGGTTGAGCCACATCTATAAACTTTCAACCTAAACGCTCAACCCCATCTCCTCAACTAGCCGCTGCGCGGCAGTACGGAGTGTTTCTTCTTTTTTGGCAAAACAAAATCTTAACACCTTATGATCATCGCCGTTGCGATGAAACGCGGAGACGGGAATCGTGGCTACGCCGGCTTCCTTTACCAGTCGAATGGCAAAATCGGTATCGGATTGATCGCTGATCCTATGATATTTCGCACAGACAAAGTAACTGCCGTGACTGGGTAAAAAATCGAATCGACTACCGCTCATCAGCGACAAGAACAGATCGCGTTTCTTTTGCAGGAAGGAACCCAGCAAGAGATATCCCTCTTTGTTATCCAAATACTCAGCCAATGCCACCTGTGCGGGAGCAAAACAGGTGAATACATTAAACTGATGCACTTTCCGAAACTCCTTCATTAACTCAGCTGGCGCGATACAGTATCCCATCTTCCATCCGGTACAGTGGTATACTTTACCGAAAGAGAAACACACAAAACTGCGTGCGCGTAGATCGGGATACCGCAGCATACTCAAATGTGGCAAGCCGTCGAAGATCAAATGCTCATATACCTCATCGCTGATGATGTATAATTCCGGATGATTGGCCAAGATCGCTCGCAACGATACGATGTCGAGGTCCGTAAGCACCGTTCCGCTCGGATTATGCGGAGAATTCAACACCATTGCGCGCGTGCGGGGCGTGATCTTTCTTTTTACTTCCTCCCAGTCGATCTTATAATCGGAATGCGTTAACGGAATCGTTACCGCCACACCGCCATTCAATTCAATATTGGGAATATAACTGTCGTATGCCGGCTCAAACACGATCACCTCATCACCCGGATGAACGATGGTGGTAATAGCTGTATAGATTGCATAGGTGCCCCCGGGTGTGATCGTGATCTCCGTAAGGGGATCCACCGATGCGGCATAAAGCTCAAATACTTTTTCCGCGAGTTTTTCACGCAAGGGACCATACCCGGGCATGGGTGCATACTGATTGAATCCATCGCGCATCGCCTTACTCACACCTTCTCGCAACGCTTCGGGCATCGGAAAATCAGGAAAGCCCTGCCCCAGGTTTACAGCTTGATGTTCCGCCGCAAGGGCACTCATCGTGGTAAAGATCGTAGTGCCTACTCGGGGAAGTTTGGATTCAAATGCCATATCAGAGATATTGCTCGCCGAAATTTCGTTTTACTTCTGCTACGTATTCCTTGATCGCCTGCTCCTGATCGCGCTTGCAAATCAACAACACATCAGGAGTGTCTACAATGATGTAGTCCTTCAACCCCTGCAACACCATGAGTTTATCGGATGCGGCATGTACCATGCAATTATTTGCATCCACCACCATCACCTGTTTGCCCACAACCGCATTGCCGAAATAATCTTTTTCCATGTTATCCCAGGCACTGTTCCAGGTACCCAAATCACTCCATCCAAATTGAGCAGGGATCACATATACATTATCGGCCTTCTCCATAACCGCAATGTCAATGGATGTATTTACGCACTGCGTATATATCCGCTCTACGGCTGCCGGCTCATCACTGGTTTGAAAAGCCGAGCGCTCGGCCTGAAAAAGTTCATGGATCTCCGGCGCATGTTTCTCCAATGCGGTAAGAATGCTGTCCACAGTCCACGTAAAAATCCCCGCGTTCCATAAGAAGTCCCCACTGGCCAAAAACGCTTGCGCCATTTCCAGATTGGGCTTCTCGGTGAAGGTCTTCACATCGTACACATCGCCCAGTTTCACTTCCGGATCGAATTGAATGTAGCCGTATCCGGTGTTGGGATGATTGGGTTTGATACCGATGGTGACCAATGCATCTTTTTGCTCTACAAAATCAAATGCCTTATTGGCTACCGCTACAAACGCTTCGGGTTCCATTACCAAATGATCGGCCGGAGCAGCGATCATGGAAGCCTTCGGATCTATGGCCTTCAGTTTATAGGCGATATAGGCAATGCAAGCGGCTGTATTCTTTCGGTAGGGTTCTGCCAGTATCTGCGGCTCAGCGATCTCAGGCAATTGTTCTTTTACGAGGGAGATGTACCCAGCAGAAGTAACGATAAAGATATTTTCAACCGGCACCAATCGCTTGTACCGATCGATGGTTTGTTGGATCAGGGTGCGGCCCAATCCCAATACATCCAAAAATTGTTTTGGATAGCTGGATCGGCTCATGGGCCAAAACCGGCTGCCAATCCCTCCGGCCATCACAGCTACATAACGGTGTTTATTCATATGGATAGGTCAATGCAATCCTTCACGGATCAGGTCGTGCAAATGTATCATGCCTGCATAGCGTCCGTCACCCACTACTGCCAATTGCGTGATCGAGTGATCCTGCAACAAACTCAACGCCTCCACAGCCAATGCATCGGGTGAAATGGTTTTCGGACCAACGGTCATGATGTCGCCTGCGGTCATTCCACTCCAATCCACACCCCGTTCCAACATGCGACGCAGGTCGCCATCCGTAATAACACCCAATAATTTTTCATTTGCATCCACCACTGCGGTTACCCCCAAGCGTTTCTGTGTCATTTCTAAAATGGCTTCCTGTACAGAAGCCTCCAATCGTACGGCGGGTTTCTCATTGGCATTGGCCAGATCGATCACCCGTAAATACAATCGCTTACCCAACGCACCTCCGGGATGTACGCGGGCAAAATCATCCGTTCGAAATCCGCGCAACTTCATCAGGCAAATGGCCAGTGCATCGCCCATCACCAACTGAGCCGTAGTGCTGGTCGTGGGAGCGAGATTATTGGGACAAGCCTCTTGCGCCACCACTGTATCAATCACAACATCTGCCTGCTGCGCGAGATAGGAATCCAGTTTGCCTGCCATTGCAATCAGTGTATTGCCAAACTCCTTAATCAGGGGAACCAGGGTTTTGATCTCCGGACTTTCGCCACTCTTGCTGATCAACACCACCACATCATCCGGCAAAATCATTCCCAGATCACCATGTATTGCATCAGCTGCATGCATGAAAACCGAAGGCGTACCGGTGGAGTTGAAAGTGGCTACGATTTTCTGCGCGATGACAGCGCTCTTGCCCACCCCACTGATTATGACCCGTCCCTTGGCGGCAGACAGTACCTGAATCGCCCGCTCAAAATCCGCACCGATCCGGCCGGCCAAGGCAGCCACCGCATCGGATTCCATCCGAATCGTATCCCGGGCTATTTCTATGATGGATTGCGACATGCTTAATTCAGGGCAAAACTAACGGATTTTACCGGGGTTCCCCCTCGGTTAAACACCCTGTTAAAGGTTGTTTTCCCCCTTGTAATCAGCCATTTGAGCGCTAACTTCGCCCTCCCCAAAAAATAAAGGGGCCAGGCCCTATTAATCTTCGTA
Organism: uncultured Chitinophaga sp.; assembly: GCA_964475505.1. Classification (GTDB taxonomy): domain Bacteria; phylum Bacteroidota; class Bacteroidia; order Chitinophagales; family Chitinophagaceae; genus JJ008. Next base: position 3,896 of record CAYYXC010000012.1, on the reverse strand, counting down.
CCTTATAGAGCGAACCGAATTGAAACAGGATTGTTTAAGGAAATGGCCAAATCTACCAGTATAAAGACAACAAAGACCAAGAAAACCTCCCCTGCAGGCGGTCGTTCCGATCTACACCAGGCGCTGCAGACCCATTTCGGATTCAACCAATTCAAAGGCCAGCAGGAGAAAGCCATTGAATCGCTGCTAGCCGGACACGATACGTTTGTGATCATGCCTACCGGTGGTGGGAAAAGTCTATGCTATCAATTGCCGGCACTTATCAGCGAAGGGGTGGCCATCATCGTTTCCCCCCTCATCGCGCTGATGAAAAATCAGGTTGACCTGATCCGCGGCTACAGCAACCACGATTCCATCGCGCATTTTCTGAATTCCACCCTCAGCAAAAAAGAGATCAAAGAGGTGCATGCCGATCTCACTAACGGCACCACGAAGATGCTCTACGTAGCACCAGAAACGCTGACCAAAGCCGAGAACCTGGAATTTTTCAGCGCCCTTCCCATCTCTTTTTTCGCAGTTGACGAAGCACACTGTATTTCGGAGTGGGGACATGATTTCCGTCCTGAATACCGCCGGCTGCGCGAAATGATGAACGAGATCAGTCCCACTGCCCCCATGATCGCACTCACGGCCACGGCTACACCCAAGGTGCAGACTGATATCGTGAAGAACCTGGAACTCCGCGATCCAAATATCTATATCTCCTCCTTCAACCGCGCCAATCTCTATTACGAAGTATTGCCCAAGATCAAGAAGGCACAAACAGATGAGAACATCGTTCGCTTCATCAAATCGATGAAGGGGAAAAGCGGTATCATATATACACTGAATCGGAAGACTACCGAAGAACTCGCAGATATCCTGAAGGCCAATGGCATCAAAGCGGTTGCGTATCATGCCGGACTCGACAGCAAACTGCGCGCAGAGCGACAAGATCAGTTTCTCGGAGAAGAGGTGCAAGTGATCTGTGCCACCATCGCCTTTGGTATGGGCATTGACAAACCGGATATCCGATTTGTGATCCACTACAACATTCCAAAGTCGATCGAGAATTATTATCAGGAAACCGGAAGGGCTGGAAGAGACGGACTCGAAGGCAAGTGTATTCTATACTACTCGCACAAGGACGTCAGCAAACTGGAGCACCTGATGCGCGATAAGCCCCTCAGCGAAAGGGAAGTCGGTGCGCAACTCATTCATGAAACCGTGGCATTTGCTGAAACCGGTGTTTGCCGCCGTCGCGTACTGATGAGTTATTTCGGGGAAGCATACACACAGGAAAATTGTGGTCAATGCGACAACTGTCGACAGCCCAAAGAAAGACAAGAAGCAAAGACGGAAGCACAGCTGGTATTGAAAGCAATACGCGAACTCGACGAGCGATTTGCAACTGACTACGTGGTATCGATCATCACCGGAAAGGTGACACCACAGATACAAATGTTCCGGCACGAAGGACTCGACAGTTTTGCCTCCGGCAACGATAAGGAACCCTATTACTGGAACTCGCTGATCCGTCAGATGATCCTGGATGGATTGCTGATGAAAGACATTGAAGAATATGGCTTGCTCAAGATCACTAAAAAAGGAGACGCCTTCCTCAAGAAACCCAAATCATTCGAGATCGTCATAAACAACCTCTACAACGACGCACATGCAGATGACGAAGAAGGCAGCGGCGAGGGTGCTGAGGCCGTGGCACTTGATGAGCGCTTGATGAAAATGCTGATGGAACTTCGTCAGCAAGAAGCGAAGAAAAAAGGATTGCCGCCTTTTGTAATCTTCCTGGAATCCTCGCTGCATGATATGGCTACCTTCTACCCAACTACCTTGGAGGGACTGGAAAAATGCCAGGGCATCAGCAAAGGAAAAGCACTGAAATACGGAAAGCCGTTCGTAGACCTCATCGCACGTTATGTGGAAGACAACGGCATTGAACCACCGGATGATTTTGTGATGAAAAGCGTGGTGAACAAAAGCGGAAACAAAGTTTATATCATCCAGAATACGGATAAGAAAGTATCGCTCGAAACCATTGCTAAAAACAAAGGTTGGCGAATGGATGAAATGCTGGAAGAAATGGAGAGCATCGCCGCCAGCGGCACCAAGCTCAACCTCGATTATGCGATCGATGAAATGCTAGACGAAACCGATCAGGACGAGATCCTGGAATACTTCAAAGGATGCCAAACTTCTTCGCTGCAAGTAGCACAAGAAGAATTGGCTGAATTCGATTTCAACTGGGAACAACTCAAGATCATGCGGATTAAATTTCTATCCCAGTACGGAATGTGATCGCTTGCAAGGCCTGGCCCTGCGGGCCGTTGAGGGTAGAGAGTTGAGGGTTTAGCGCTCTACCTTCAACACTCCACTCTCTACTCTCAACCCTCTACCCTCTACCCTCTACTCTTCAACCCCTCCTCCGGTTCATTCGTGGTGATCAGATCAAATCCCTGCTTCAGAAAATCATCCATCATCGAGAGATCGTTCACCGTCCACACATTCAATACCAATCCCAACTCTTTTGCCCGCTTGATCCATTCCGGATGCTTTTTGTAAACATTGTAGTTATAATCCATCCCCTTGATCCCGGCTTCCTTTAATTGATCGGGCGTTTTATCACCATTGAGGTATTGTACATGTGCCTTCGGCATTTTCTCCAGGATGCGCAGGCACATGTTGTAATCGAAGCTGATATACACGATGCGATAACGAGGTTTTAATTGCTCCACCAAGGCCAATACCTTATCTACAATGTTTCGGGCCCGATCCGCACCCAGGCCGGAAGGTTTTATTTCCAATACCAGATCGGTATGCTTGTTTTTCTTTTCACCTGCCAGCAAGTACTCGCTCAACGTAGGTAGTTTTTCCCCATTGGAGAGCGCATGTTTTGTAAGCTCTGCATAGTTGGTTTTCTCGATCTCCTTTTCATGGAAATGCGGATCGTGATTCACGATCAATGAATCATCCGCACTCATGCGCACATCAAACTCCGATCCGGCACAACCCAAGCGAATGGCTTCTCGCAGCGAAGCGATCGAATTTTCAGGAAAGCCATTTTTCTTGAATGCTCCCCGATGAGCAACGATGCGGTTAGCTGGCTTGTATACAGGTGCTTTCATGGTGGTGCATGCGAGGGTGATGAAGGAGAGAAGGAGGATTTTACGCATATACGAAAATAATGTTTAGAGAACAGTGACCAGAGTTTAGGGAACAGGGTTTAGAGTTTAGCAGGGATCCGTTATTACCTAAACTCTGTTCCCTAAACCCTGCTCACTTCGTGTTCGTGTATTCGACGCGCACGTTATTACTCCCATCTATAATCTCCATCTTCACGATCGGCTTTTTGTCCCACTGAATAGTAAGCAAACCAAAATGATTATCCATTACCGGCCCTTCGATCCGATTCTTATTGGGTGCTGCAAAATCCCAAGTGGATGTGATGCCGCTGGACGTGATGTCATAGATCGGATAAGCACCGGGATTCTCGATGCGGGAGATCTCGCCATAATGCACATCCCCTGTCAGAAAATATACATCGTTGGCCTTGGTTTGGCGGATCAAATCGAGCATGCGTTGTTGCTCGTGGGGAAAATTGGCCCAAGCCTCGTATCCGTTGTACTCAATAGCGAATTGAGTGCCGCTGCAGATCAACCGTAGATCGGCCGGCTTTTTCAAGACTTGTTCAAGCCATTTCCATTGCGCATCGCCCAATAAAGTGCTATCGGTTGATACATGTGGTTTATAATCGAGCGAATAGAAATATTTTTTTCGGGGTACCACTGCACTGGTATCATAGAGTAACAGGTTGGAGCGAAAACTACGCACATCGAGCAGGATCACCTGAATTACACGATCGCCTGCTTGGATGTATTCGTCATGATAAATACCCGCAT
>CAYYXC010000011.1:7296-21931 GCA_964475505.1 uncultured Chitinophaga sp. | reverse complement strand
ACGAGGTTGCGGCGTTCGAGCAGTCGCTGCGAAGCGCGGGGCGGTACATCGCTACACTGCTAAAGAGCTCCTGGTGGGAGAGCGAGTGGAGTACCCCGATGCGTCGGTTCGCGTGACCGTTCCCCGTGCGGGTGACAAGAAAGCCCTGGTAGAACTGGCTTACAAAAACTTATTGCATCACATCCAACACTGGATCTCGACCAAATGGAAACAAACTGAGTTGGATACGTTGGGAACCGATGAGTTGTTAGAACAGGTGCAAGAGGATCTTCAATTGAGTGCGGTACCCCGTCACATCGAATGTTTTGATAACTCAAACTTACATGGCACCTATCCGGTTGCTGCCATGGTCTGTTTTAAAAACGGTAAACCAAGCACGAAGGACTATCGACAATTCCACATCCGAACTGTTGTGGGCATCAACGACTTTGCCTCGATGCATGAGGCTGTTTCCCGAAGGTATCAGCGTCTCTTGAACGAGGGAGGATCTTTCCCGCAACTGGTCATCATTGATGGCGGTAAGGGACAATTGAATGCGGCTCAACAAGCCATTGATGAGTTGGGGCTCTCCGGTAAAATGACGCTGATCGGACTGGCTAAGAATGTGGAAGAGATCTTTTTTACGGGCGACAGTGAATCGCTTAAACTAGAATACAGAAATCCCTCGCTTCTGCTGATCCGGCGCATTCGCGATGCCGTGCATCAGCACGGACTGAGTTTTCATCAACAATTGCGCAGCAAAGGGGCGATCCAAAACGAATTGGAAAACATTGCGGGGATCGGCAAACAGCTTGCGGCCGAATTGCTCAGAAAGTTCCGCTCGGTACGAAACATACAAACACAACCAATTGCAAGCATTGCGGAAGTCGTCGGAATGGCAAAGGCAAAAAAGATTGTTGAGTATTTTAGTAATAATGAGTGATTATCGTTAAACGAAAAGGCATAAAAAAGGGGCCGAATAGACATTCAGCCCCGTTAAAATCCAATATCCTATGAAAAACCGTCATGAAAATACATTTTTTTCTGAATCGACAAGGGCCAAGCAGGTTTTTTTCATCTGACCAAAGTATTGGATTTCAAACAGTTAGGTAAATTTTTACAAAAAGTTGCCCAGCGGGAAGTCAAAAAGGACTAAAAAATTGACCGGTTTACCTCGGCTCAACTGACCAAGGTCATTGGCGATCAATCGGGGCACAAAAAATCCCGCCGAAGCGGGACTTTGTAATGAGTTGATTTGGTAGAAAACCGGAATCAATAAGACCAAAGGTCCTGTTCAAAGTTGAAAATCTTTTCTTTGATATTCTCTCCTTCCAGCAAACGCAGGATGTCATTATCGATCATGTTACGAATAAAACTATTGGAAGGATTATCTAGTGTAGATTTAACGATGTAACTGCTGAACATGCGGCTCTCAAAGAGTTCCTCCCAGGTCATGCGGTTTTGCCCCATGTTCTTTGGATTGTACACCTCTGCTTTTGCCAGCATTTCTCTGACATCAGGATAATAAACCCAGAACAAGGAGGAGGTTCCCCGCTCGCGCTTGGTATTGGGCACATATTCGGTCTTAAGCAATCCGATTCCCAGGATACGAACAAACATGCGGCTTGCCTCGCGGTCAAACACCCACTCCTCTTTTAGGCGGATCTTGACAACATCATCCGGATTGAAACTTTTACGGGTTACTGTACGCCCAACGATCTTATTGATATCATTCAAATCACGTACCAATGCGGTGTCGAGTCCGCCCGCTGTTTTCTGAAACACGTCGGATACAGCCATAGGCGTAGTGAAGCGATCATCAGCAAATGCGGTGATCTTTCCTCCAGTAACGGCATCCATGAGCATGGAAACAAACATCTGGCTGCCTTCGTCTTCAACGCCCTTATACGTGAAAACCTTATTCATTTTTTCGCGCAGATCTAACTCTCTCCAAACTTTTTCAGCATACATGGCATCGTCCCAACGCAGGTGCTCATATTCCAATGGCTTGCGGTCACGCGTAAGGCCTTTTTCAAATGCATTGTCATTTCGTAGAGAGACGGTAGGGCCACCGGTGGAACTGGCCGTATCGTAAGTGATGGGCAAGTTTCCATAAGGATCGCCTGATGGAGGTTGCGGATTGCCTGTTGTATCAGCAGCCGGTGTAGCAGGTGCAGTGGGATTGGCTGGATCCGCTGTAGGGGCACCGCCTCTACCACCACCACGACCACCTCTACGCTGTGCATCGGCAGAATTTACCTGCAACAACAGGGCTGCAGCCAACATTCCAAGCACAATGAGTTTTCCTTTCATAACTAACTTATTATTGGATATAGTAAACCAATGCGGGTGCCTTGTTGATGCGACCATCTGGACCTTTTACTCGGATCTCCTCGATGGTTACCATTCTTCCGGCCTTCACATGCTGACTGATCGCGGAGCGGACAGCCGGTGAGAAAGCAGCGCCTTGGTTGGCAATATTTATGATGTCATCATCCGTATCACAAGTAAAGTTGTAACTAACTACACTGTACTCGAGTTTAAAGGGGAAGTTCATGATACCGGCACCAACGCCCGCCTGTGAACGAAACTCTCCAGCAGATACAGGTTCACCACTCTGCTTTCCTCCTACGTATGCTTGTGCTGGAGGAAGTGCTTGCACGCGAAACTCAGAGGCACCAGCAAGCTTGTTGTCAACATACACGTTGATGATACACTTATCGGTTATCTGAGATACGCGGCAGTTGTATTTACCATTGCCAACGCGAACCAATTGTCCGCCACCACCCACAATCTCTGCACGGATCTTATCGTCTCCTCCACCGCTGGCAGCAATGGATACAGGATTATCTACCCCGATATATAGCACGTTCATTTTATCCAGGGCGATGGAAGCATTGGCTGATCCAACGGTGTACTCAACAGGGATGGTACGTGTTTGCGCCTTACCATCTTGGTCAACAAAGGAAACCGTTACGTTGATGGTGCGGCTGCCTTGACCGGTGGCAGTCGTTTTATAAATAGCCATGCCTTTGTCATTCAATGCTACGCTTGAACCATTGATGGTAACGGTTGGCAGTTTGGAACGACTGAAGGCACCCAGACCGGCGGTAATTTCCAATTCCTGTCCGGGCATGAGGTAGCGAGAGCTTTGACCGACGATGGCTTCAAAGGCATCGAATCGCAACTCAACTTTTCCTACCTGCTCATGACAGAAAGTAACCATCTTGTTCTCCGCATTGCGAAGGTCATTCTGGAATTTACTTAGGATACTCAACGCGCCTACCGTGGGAGCCATGTAGAAATATCCCTCTTCCCAAGTCTTTTTGTTAGAGTTAACGCTTTTGGGCAACTCAAGAGAAATGGGAAGTGTCTTTTCAAACTCGGCACGTAAGGCAGAGTCCCGGAGTACGTTTGTCTTATAAGCAACGAGGCGGTCGTATAACTGTTTGGCCTTGCCCTCCTTAATCATTACTCTGGTTATAGTGTTTTGATCATCCTCTTTGAAACCCTTGGTTGGATCGGCAGGATCACCACCAGTTTGAATCATCAATTCGCGCTTCAAATCATCGATGAATTTGTACAAGTCGCCGGACTGATCAATAACAGCCTTCGCACGTGGTTGCCAGATGTTTGCTTTTTCTCGGGTAGCATCATCGCTCATCTTCTCGGTCAATGACTCAAAAATCTGATTGGTAGAGGTCCTAACAGTAGTGTTAGTCTTCTCCAAACTGTCATTGATCGTCTTGAAGGCGTTGAGGATCTCAGCAGATATATTAATAGCCAACAGGGCGGTCAACACCAGGTACATGATGTTGATCATCTTCTGTCGGGGCTCTTTTGGTAAAGCCATGTTTCGCTTCTTTTATTGCAGTTGAATAATCACGTTACATTGTAAGCATCAGGAACGTCCCTGCATAGCAGTGAGCATGTTTCCATAGATGCTGTTGAGGCGACTCAGGTTACCAGCCAAATGACCGATCTGCTCCTGCACTTTCTTGGCATCATCAACACTGCCACTCAGGGTATTGGACGTTTCTGCCAACTTACCATAGAAACTATTCAATGCCTTGAGATGATTATTGCTCTCCTGTAACTCCAACTCGTAAATGGTATTAAGAGATGAGAGGTTTTTAGTGAGCGACTGAATCTGATCATGGAATTGCTGAGCACCGGCGGTTGCTTTCGCAAAAGCTCCAACGGAACTCGCCGCATCGGAGTAGGCTGACTTGACAGACTCAAGTTGTGTTGTTACCTCGCGTGTCTTCTTTGTAAAATCTTGCGAAGCTGCAGCCATATCTGTAACATCTTTCAGTCCAGATACAGTGGCATTCAACTTAGTGAAACTCTCCTGCAATGCTTTCATCGCATCCGGGCCTCCGGCAGCTTTTGCAAGGCCGGCAACGGATAACTGCTCCTCCTCATGTCCGGGGGCAGCTTCGGGCGGATACATGATATAGAGGATTCCATAAACGGCAAAGATCACAGCCTCCGTCAACAAACCGACCCATAATAGAATGTCGGCACCAACAGTGTGTGTGATTTTAAAAAGGGCACCAACGATCACAATTGAAGCTCCGAAGGACACCCCTACGTCTACCCATTTACTGACATTAGCAGGAATTTGTGCTGCCATAGTTGAATTGTATTGATTGATTGAATGAAAGAGATGACAAATTAAAAATTAACGGCGTCCGCCTCCTTTGGCAGGTGCGGCAGGCAAATCGATCACACAACGAAAACCGATGTATGACTTCGCCGTATCCTGGTATTCATAGGTGCTGGTGCCATTCTGCAAATAATATCCGACGTCTTTCCAACTTCCACCACGGATCACCTTGCGTTTCATCAAGGGCGGATCGTTGTCCTTCGCATTCCAACGAACATCCGGGTTCATATCGTGCTGGAAATTGTTGCGTCCTTCGTAATAGATAGAAGAGGTCCACTCTGCGACGTTTCCGGACATGCAATAGAGACCAAAGTCATTAGGCCAATATGAATCTGCGCGCACCGTATAGAACCCACCGTCCTCAGGATAATTTCCGCGACCAGGCTTGAAATTAGCCAGCAAACAACCTTTCTTGTTACGCAGATAATAGTTGCCCCAAGGATACATGGTCTGTGAACGTCCGCCACGAGCTGCATACTCCCACTGCGCTTCGGTAGGCAAGCGGAAATCAGATTCCTGTGAACGCTTTTTATCATTGAGATATGAATTCAACAAGTGCGTGCGCCACTCACAAAAAGCAGTTGCCTGCTTCCAACTCACGCCCACGACCGGATAATTTCCAAAAGCAGGATGAGAGAAATAACGCTTGGTCATTGGCTCATTGTATGAGTACGTATAGTCTCGAATCCATACCAACGTATCTGGATAGATCGGTACATCTGATTTAACAATGAATTTGGATCGAGGCGGTAAAGATCCATTTGCGTTTTTAGCAGCTTTCGCGGCCGCTTTCAAATCGAATACCTCAGAATGATAAATGATTTTAGAAGGATCGATCTCTTTTTTTCCAAAAACGCGATCATCGGGGGGCAAAATGATATCGGTGGTGCTGAGTTGCTCAATCACTTTGGGATCGCTCCACTTCAGTGTTTTCATTTTTGTCCAATCAACCCACTCATTTCCGTCTTTGTCTGCTTTTACAAATCCCAGTTTACGTGCCACAACAGAATCACGTACCCAATACACAAACTGACGATACTCGTTGTTGGTTACCTCCGTAGCATCCATCCAAAAACCACTGATCGAAACCGTGCGGTTACGCGCACTGAATGCATAAGCAGGATCTTCATCGCTGGGACCCATGTGAAAATATCCTTGCGGAACATATACCATGCCCGGAGGCTTGGGTAGAACATATCTTGTGCCGGTTGAGACCCCATGCACCTGACCATCGTTTGGCAAGGTGGCTCCTTTGTTAGATTTTTTGCCTCCCAAAATTCCACAGCTGCTGATCAACATGGAGGCCATCAGGAAAAGAAACACAGGTCCAAGGTTCTTCATTTTCATACAGTTAAATGATAGAGGACAAATATAAGCTATCACCCGTTTTTTCGGGTAGAACCAGCCGTTTTGTTTTTTTGATTATCAAGTTGTTGGATCGATTCAATCTTCCAGAACGAGACACATTACTCGAATATTGTGCAGAAATTTGATTTATCCTTGGAAATCAGCGCTTTTTAACTTGATTAACAAGTCTTTAGGGGAAAATACAGGGGGCGTACACGTATTTTTTCTACAAACCTGAACGGATGTTCGGGTGAAAAGTTCCGGATCGGCGTAGCGCTCGTGCCCCCCGATCGGACCCGGAACGACCAAAAACAAACCAGTAGGCAGGTAAGAGCCGCCGGCCTCGCGCATCCAGGACACTGCATCGGGACCAACAAAACTTACCTCCGTTGCCCCAACCACCTGCATGACAAGAACCTTACACCAATACCCGAACGAACCGGGATAGCGAACGATGGCCTGCCCCAAGGCAGCCACCATTTGTTCTGAGCGCTCTCGCCAATAGGACCGATCAAAAATCAATCCCAAACGATACAAATTCTCTGCCATCACCGCATTACTCGATGGCAATGCCCCATCGTAGATCTCTTTTTTTCGCAAGATCACATCGGTCTGATCAGCCGCAGTAAAATAGAAAAGCGGCGTTTCGGTGTCGCCAAAAGACGCCAGCGCTTCAATCAACAACTCCTTAGCGATCTCCAGCCATTTCCACTCGCCGGTGATCGAATGGTGCTCTATGAAGGCTCTTATCATAAAAGCACGATCGTCCAAAAATGCTGAACCCTTTTGCTTATTATCCGTAAGAACATGACAAAAATTCCCTTGGTCATCACGCAGATTCGTCATGAGAAAATCCATATTCAACGCTGCCAGTGCTCGCCATTCTTCTTCTCCTGTAGCGCGGTATGCGAGGCAACAAGCCGATTGCATGAGTGCATTCCATCCCAATAAGATTTTGTGATCCAACCCGGGCGGAACCCGTTGTGCCCGGCGTTCCATCAAGCGAATTCGGCAACGCTCTAATGTTTTCTCAATCTCCTGCTCGGAAGTCCCACGAGCTGCAGCAATAGCAGCTGAATCGCCGATCACTCGCAGCACATTCACTCCCTCCCAATTGCCCGCCGGAACTACTTCATAGTAAGAGGCGAAAACATCGAGATCATTTCCCAGGACCTCCTGCAATTCTGCTTCTGTCCACGCATAATATTTTCCTTCCTCTCCTTCACTGTCCGCATCCAATGCCGCGTAAAAACCACCCTCCGGATGCATCAACTCCCGCTCCAAAAAACTTCGTATTTGCTGTAATGCCCTTCGATACTTGTCTTTACCAGTGATTTGATATGCCTCTGCGATCGCTTCCACCAGCAGAGCATTATCATATAACATTTTTTCAAAATGAGGCGCTAACCACTCGGCATCGGTTGAATAGCGCGCAAACCCACCACCCAATTGGTCGTAAATACCTCCATCGATCATACGATCCAACGAGAATAAGGCATGTGTCAATGCCTCTGTTTGTTTCTGTGTTGCCCCCAACTGCAACAAAAATCGAATCGAGAAGGACTGTGGGAATTTCGGGGGACGACCAAAGCCTCCGTATTGAGGGTCGGCCTGCTTGAGCAGGGCACTGCCCATCAAAATCAAACTCTCTTCGGTAAACAAAGCCGTTTCAGGTTTCAACTTTTCACCAAACCGGTTTGCTTCAGTCAAGTGGGCCGTTAAATTCTCCGCTTGCGCATCCATTTCGGTTCTACGCTCATGGAAAGCTTTTGAAACACCCGCAAGTACATCCATCCACGAGGCTCTGCCATGTACAGGACGCGGCGGGAAGTACGTACCGCCATAAAAAGGCTTTCCGTCGGGCAACAAGAATACATTCAACGGCCAACCACCCTGACCCGTCATAGCTTGCACGGCATCCATGTAGATGGCATCCAGATCGGGCCTTTCTTCCCGATCGATCTTCACATTAATGAAATGCGCATTCATGAACGAAGCCACTTCAGCATTCTCAAAACTCTCCCGCTCCATCACATGACACCAGTGGCAAGTAGAGTAACCAATACTTACAAGCAAAGGCTTGTCTTCTGATCGAGCCCGTTGCAATGCCTCCTCGCCCCAAGGGTACCAATCCACCGGATTGTGTGCGTGCTGACGCAAGTAAGGACTGGTTTCAAGGGAAAGACGATTCATTGGAAGGAGTGAAGTTTGGAGGAAAGAAGATGGAAGTTTCAGTTTGAAGATGGAAGAATGAAGATCGAATTAGATGTTAGTAGTTAGAAGTGGGACAAACTTCCATCTTCCATCATCCATCTTCCCTCTCCCATCATTTCTTCTTCGAAGCTAAATATTGATCCAGTGCCGCAACCATACTGGGCGTCTGCGGCTGGGGGGCTTTAATAGCAATTTGCAAACCCCGATCCTCCATCGCCTTGATGGTGTTGCTTCCAAATGCCCCGAGCACCAATCCGTTTTGCTTGAAGGATGGGAAATTCTCGTATAGACTTTGCACCCCACTGGGTGTGAAAAAACATATGAAATCGTAGGGTGTTTCTGTCAAAAGTGATTTCACGTCTGCCGGAACACTGCGATACATAAAGGCCAGATTGAAATCACAACCTGCATTCTTCAAACTGTTCACGATCTCATTGTCTTGCTGATTCTCTGAGCAGACATACAAAAACTTTACATTGGCCTTCTGCTTCTGGATCACATCTAACATACTCTTGTTGGTGCCATCCGCCCCGAAGAACACCTTCCGTTTTCTGTAGAGAATAAACTTCTGCAGGTATAGCGCGACCGCCTCAGTGATGCAGAAATATTTTGTATCGAGTGAGATGGATGCTTTTGTTTCCTCCACCATGCGAAAAAAATGGTCGATGGCATTTCGGCTGGTAAAAATGATGCCGGAATGTTGTGCCAGCTCGATCTTTTGCTTTCGAAAATCTTTTGAAGGGATGCCTTCCAGTTTGATGAAGGGACAGAAATCCAGTTTGACCGGATATTTACGCTCCAATTCAAAATAAGGAGACTTATCCGTCTCCGGTCTGGGTTGAGTGATTAGGATACGCTGGATCGCGGCTTCCGACTTTTTTGCCCCGGTTTTGCTCATTCGTCGCGTTGACTTGGGTGCAAAACTACGTCATTTCAGTAAAAAATCCGATTAGAAAGCGATACAATACCATCAGGGGGGCCAACTCGAAGCCCAACCAGTACAAGAGAAAATGAAAAGGACTCATGGCTGCCTGACGCCGTACCACTCGAAAGGTCAAATAACCACGATACAGCAAGATGCCTGCGATCAGTAACCAGGACAGCCACACTGACCATTCCCAAACCCACCCCTCTCCGAAAGCCATACCTATCACCGCAGGAAGTAAGAATAGCCCCAACATTTTATTGACCGTAAATACCAAAAAAGAATAATCTTCTCCCAACTGCGACTGACCAAATACCCAGGCGGCAAATCGCAACGAAAGCCACTTTACAAAATACACTGCCATAAGCCCTGCCAACATCAACAACCAAAGCGACCAATAATCATCGAAGGGATTCCAGCCACGACGGGTCAAATACAGACTTCCATAAAATGCCAAACAGAGAAAAAAGAAAATATTCATGGCCAGCGAAGGCAGTGAAGCCAACTCCATCTGATCCCTCAGTTGCCGCTGCCGAAGTGTGGTGCGAAAGAATAAACGAAATAAATCGCTCCAATACTTTGGAAAAGATCGACGCAGCACGGCCAACACGAGCAACATCCCCAGCAAAGAATAAAACAACCCTTCAGATCTCTCGGATGCATGCTGCTCACCTGGTTGACGAGCGTCGTCTTGCACCACGATCGAACCGGGCGGTAATACTCGGAAAGAATCCCAAATATGTTCGGGACGAAAAGATATGCTCGATGCAACGGGAGATGCATCTCTTGCGTCCTGTTCATCCCCCGAACCCCTCCCGGTAAGCGTGTCTGTTTGAGGAGCCGCTCGATCCAACAATTCCTGTGCCCTCGGCATTTCCAATAAAGTACCTGTTAAAAGGAGAATAAGAAAAATAGCAACTGCACGCATCTGGTGTAAAAATAATGAACCAAGCAAGCCCTTAGAAATAATTGACCCAGCCAATATGAATCTTCGACTGTCTGGCATCCCACTTCGTGTCGCTTCGCTTGCCCAACGCCCAGGCCAGATTGATCAATCCGGCCTTTGTCTCAAAATTCAATCCCAACCCCATTCCCCAATAGCCATAACGTAAACTGGTCTGTCCCGTTACTCGACTCTCTCCCCAACCCATATCGCTAAAAGTATAGAAATAGGAATTCTGACCAGCCAGCAAACGGAACTCAGCGGTTCCTATGGCAAAAGAAGTCAGGTACTGACTTTCCTCATCAAAACCGCGTAAAGTACGAAAGCCCCCCAACTGAAATTGCTCATTGCGAAACACCGAGGCACTCTGCAGATGTCCAGCCTGTATGCCCAACTTCACGGTTGACCTGCCGCCCCGCATAGGTAAATACCGAGCTGCCTGCATACGCAACCGAATCAGATAAGTATTCGCCTGCACGGAATCATATAAGCGAGCAAAATCAAAGCTCGGATCCAGCGGATCCTTCAGGGAGATGATATCGTTATTGAGGCGAATCCGCTTTGTTCCGCCCGATGCCTGTAGCCTCGCCTCCCAGCCACTGCGGGGATTGAAGCGATAATCCGTCCGTTGCCAATCGTATTCCAATCCAATATTCACCGTGGAGAGATCAATGATGTCAGGTAAACGTCGTTCCTGGATGATTCGATTGGCGTCGATGCCACCAGGTGTTACGGCCGATTGATGCCACTGGATGAATAATCGTCCCACCTCCGTACCACTGGTTGCGTACTGAACACCCACCCTTCCTTGTACATTCAAAAAACTACTGTCTTTTCTAAACATGTCAAAGGAGAGGTCCACACCCAAGGCGGAACGAAACAAGTAGGGCTGCCTGTACATCAACGAAAGCCGGGGAGATCGCACCTGCAACTGCTGCCAATTCAACCCAACCGTTTCACCCTTGCCAAAAGAATTTTGTAGCAGCACATTCGCTTCTCCCGTAACCTGCAATCTTCGATTACGAATCTGCTCACTGTTGGGTAAGAATCCGATCAGCGCATTGATCTGACTGATCTTGCGTTTTTGCAAATACAGATTCAACACCGACCCGGTTGCCAACCAGCTGAGATCTGACGGACGCTCCAGTGTAGCGTAGGGCAATGCTCTTAACATACCATCCACTTTGGAGAGTTTTTCTTTCGAATAGGGCTCGCCGGGCGGAATCATCAGGTATCGATTCAAAAACATCGGATCGACCCGTAGATCACCATACACCCGAATGCTGTCAATTCGATAGAGGACACCTTTTTCAACCAACAAACGAGCCCGTACCGTGTCTCCGATGAATTGCATTTCCGTCAAGCCTATGCGGGCAAATGGATATCCGCTGTTTTCCCATTTATCCAGACATCTTCGCTGCCAGTCGGACCAGATCGACCAATCAAACAGCGCTCCATCGGTAAATCGATCGACCCAGCCAGTCGACCGCAGCCAATTGCTGTCCACCCCACTCAAATCCAATCTTCCCCAACGATACCGCTGGCCTACGAATAAAACCAACTGCGCTTCAGTTACTCTCCAAACCAAACTATCCACCGACATGGCCATGAATCCAGCTTGCTGCTTCTCGGTTAACCAGCGCGTAAGCGATTGCTCACAAACAAACCGATCTGAATAAGATCGGGGAAGCGATTGCAACAGCTCCTTCGCCGATGCGTTTGTATCCACCAACCGTACATGCAACGAATAATTCGGCTGCGCCGACAACGAAAACACCGTTGCCCAGCATAAGAGGACCGATATTTGTATTCGAAAGAGGAAACGCACGATCCGCTAATTTATCCATTAATCCTCCTACCCCCATGGCAGGCCTTTATCTTCATATTCCTTTCTGCAAACAAGCCTGCCATTACTGCAATTTTCATTTTGCCACCTCCCTGCATCATAAATCCGCCTTGCTGGCAGCGATGGAGTCCGAATTGAAAGGAAATGCTTCGCTCTGGGAAGGATCAACTTTCGAAACCATTTATTTTGGCGGTGGCACCCCTTCGCTGTTGGAAGCGGCAGAACTACAGAGCCTCCTCCACACGATCCACAAACATTATCAGGTTGCGCCCAATGCAGAAATCACCCTGGAAGCAAATCCTGATGATATTGATCAGGATCAACTCAAAGAATGGAAAGAACTTGGTATCAACCGACTCAGTCTGGGCATACAGAGCTTCGCCACCACCGACCTCCAGTGGATGAACCGGGCTCATGACGCCGACCAAGCCCTACACGCGCTTAAGCAAGCCCTTGAATATTTTCCCAACCTCACATCAGATCTGATCTATGGAACACCCGGACTCACCGATACACAATGGAAGCGCAACATAGACATTCTCATACAACTCAACGTGCCGCATATATCAGCATATGCCTTGACCGTTGAGCCCAAAACACCCCTCGATAAACAAATCAGACTCCAGCAAAAACATACGACAGATCCGGAGCAACAAGCCCGTCAATTCCAAATTGGAATCGATCTGCTTCGATCAGCCGGATATGAGCATTATGAAATATCCAATTTTGCCAAACCCGGATTCAGAAGTCGACACAACAGCAGCTATTGGAAAGGTACTGCCTACCTCGGCATCGGCCCTTCCGCTCACTCTTTTCAATCACCAATCCGTAGTTGGCAAGTGGCGAACAACCAACAATACATCGAACGCATGCAAGAAGGGAAATGGACCTTCGAATCCGAAACCCTCACACCCATACAACAATTGAATGAACAGATCATGATCTCGCTACGAACCATGGAGGGACTCTCCCTTGCATACATTCCAGCAGCCATTCAAAAAAAATGGGAGATCAAATTAAAACAGTATGAGGCATTGAACTGGCTAACGCGAAACGAAGAACGAATTCAACTCACAGATGCAGGAAAATTTCAGGCGGATGGAATTGCGGCCGCCTTATTTCTCGACGAGCAAGATCAGATCAACTGAGATTCTAAGACTTTGAAGGTTTCGCGCGGATCCGCATTCCCCCAGCAGATCCGATATACCGCCTCTGCAATGGGCATATCTGCTTTCACGCGACTCGCATTGACCTGTTGAATACAATTGGATGCAGGCAAGCCCTCAGCCACCATATTCATTTCCCCCTTCGCTGCCTCTATGGAATATCCCTTTCCGATCAATCCGCCCAAGCGGCGATTGCGGCTATGCAACGAATAACAAGTAACCAATAGATCACCTAAATAAACGGAGGCAGCATAATTTGGCATCATCCGGTGCGTAACAGGATCTTCTGATTCCTGCTCGCCTACCACAATGTGATAAGCACCCAATTTTTTTAAGAATCCGGCCATTTCATCGGCTGCATTCGCAATGAGTACACTCAAAAAATTATCACCATAATCCAATCCATTGGCAATACCAGCCCCCAGCGCATACACGTTTTTCAGGACCGCTGCATATTGAACACCGAGGATGTCGTCGTTAACTAAAGTATTGATGTAATCATTCGAAAAATAAGAAGCGATCTGCTCGGCGGTGGATGTATCCACTCCCGAAAAAGTGAGATAGGATAGTTTCTCCGCTGCTACCTCTTCGGCATGGCTTGGCCCCAACAAGGCGAAATAGTCCGTCAGCGGCAATCCCGCATGGGCCAATAAATAATCATTCAACAACAAATTGCTTCCGGGAAATAAACCCTTGACAGCAGAGATTACTTTCTTTCCATGCCAAGCAGTGGGATCGGTTTTGCACAAAGCAGCTTCGAGGTAAGCAGCAGGAACAGCAATCAGCACCCAATCTGTCGATTGGAGTACGTGATTGAGATCAGTGGAAAATGTAATTCGATCTACAGGGAATCGAGTGGAGGTGAGGTGACGGGGATTGTGTCGCTTTCGTTTAAAGCCTTCGATAATGGAGGCATCACGAACCCACCAATAAATGGCATGCCCATTATCGGTCAGCACCTTTGCCAAAGCAGTTGCCCAACTACCACTTCCAATGACTGCAACGCGCTGAGGGTAAAGCGACATGAAAAGGATTACTTGATTTCAAATAGTTTCTCCTTCGGCACCACTGTCACCTTAGATCCATCCTTCAGTGTTTTACTGAGTGCTGAGAACGGAGCTACCACCACTTCCTCGTTGCCCTTGAGACCCGTCAGCACTTGTATATAGTTGATGTCTTGAACGCCGGTTGTAACCACCACTTTTTTAACAGTGCCATCGGGCTGTATGACAAAAACAACCTCTTCCAGATCAGCACCGGCCAATTCCACATCTGCATTCTGATCCATTCCCTGCGCTTCCGACTTTTCCTTCTTCTTGTCAGCCAAGGTTTCGTCGCCACCTTTCAAACGAGCCGTTACTGAAGCAATAGGCACTGCCAGTACATTTTCTACGCGACGGGTCTTGATATCGGCACTGGCGTTCATACCCGGACGAAAAGGAAAGCGTTGCGTCAACAGGTCTTGGTATGAAGAAGGATCCAAGCGAATGCGAACCTCATAGTTGGTCACATCGTTCGCGCCAGCCAAAGCGGTTGATTTGGTACT
>CAYYXC010000011.1:0-7285 GCA_964475505.1 uncultured Chitinophaga sp. | reverse complement strand
AGTTACCAGTCCTTTGAATTTTCTTTTGCTGTAAGCATCCACTTCAACATCTGCTGAATCACCAATATGAATCTTCACAATATCATTCTCTCCTACATCCACTCTGACTTCAATAACAGACATGTCAGCAACCGTCATCATTTCGGTACCAATGTTAAAACTATTACCCGCCACGCGCTCTCCTTTTTTTACTTTCAAAGAGGAGATCACGCCACTCATCGGGGCAACCAGCGTGGTACGACCTAAATCTTTATTGGCGCGACTCAAACCAACCTGTGATCCTTGTACAGTGGCCTGTAAGGATTGCAAGGTCTGTTCGGCGGCACGAAGATTGGCACGAGCTGAGCGCAGACTCGTTTCAAATTGCTCCAACTCAGCCTTGGATATTACTTTATCCTCATACAACTTCTTATTTCGGTCGTAACTCAATTGTGCCTGCTCCAAATTCGCACGCAAGCCCTCAATACCTTCTTGCGTATTGCGTACAGATGCAGCCGTTTGTTTCACCCGAGAGCTGGCTTCATCCCGTTGCAACGCATAGATATCGGCATAGATACGTGCCAGCACCTGGCCCTTAACCACACTATCCCCCTCAGCTACATTTAATTCGGTAATCTCGCCGGAGATATCAGGACTGATCTTTACCTCTACCTCGGGATAGATTTTACCGCTGGCATTTACAGATTCAATGATCGTACGCGTCACGGCCTTGCCCACCGCTACTTTATCCTCCCCATCCTTATTGCCAGTGATCCGGGTAACCACCCAGAACAACAAGGCAACCACGATCAAAACATAGTACCATTTTTTCTTCAACTTCTTGAACATATAGATGCGATTGTAATTGAGTTATAGTTTAAGTCCTTGCCCCTTGTAGAATTCCAGCAACTTCATCTTGAATACATAGTCGTACTGCGCAGAGAGCAACTGAGTGCGAGCGCTTAGTAAATTGTTACGGCTATTGTTCAAATCAAAGGCAGAGAGCAAATTCAATTCGTAGCGCTTGCTGGCAAATTCAAAGGCCTTCTCCGCAGTAGCCACCGCACGGGCACGGGCAGTGAATTGCTGCAAAGCAGTCATGGCATCGGTATAAGCCTTGTAGATGTCTTGCTTTAACTGCAACTGTCCTTGCTCTTTTTGCAGCTCCCACTGCTTGATAGTATACTGAGAACGCTGCCAGTTGATCCGAGCTGAATGCCCATTGAAAATCGGCACATTCAATCCGATGCCAATGCTTTGTCCAAAGTTTCGACTGAACTGATTGGAGATGGAGCCGGGGCGAAAATATCCGACCACATTGGAACCATCCACATAATTGGGAAGCTCAACCGGATAAAAAGTACCGCCGGCATTGACACGCAGAGCAGAGGGCGTGTAACCAGCCAATACCTGCTCGTAAATGGCTTTTTTGAAGGAGATGGCATTGGTAGCTAAATTTCCAAAGGCGGTGATGGATGGATACATCGCTGATCGGGCTGCTTGCGACTGCTTTTTAGCAGCCATCAACCTCAATTCATTCACTTTTTGCTGAGGAAGTAGTGTAACTGCTGACAAATACACAGTCTCCGGGGCTAATTCAGACAGCGGGAGCAAAGGAATAGAGGAAACCGGAGGCGTTGCAATGTCAAATGACATGCCTGCATCCAAATTCAACAAGGCCTTCAACTGCAACATCAGCAACTGCACAGAGCCTTGTGCACTTACCACAGAGGCACTGTCGCGGGCCATCTGCGCTTCCAATTCCACCGCATTCAACTCCGGTAAAGCACCAGCAGCTACCCGGCGACGGGTAGCATCGTATTGCGTGCGAGTCAGATCCAATTGGACCTGCGTCAACTGAACCTGCTCTTTGGCTAAGAGTGCTTGTAAATAAGCAACCGCCACATTGAGTGCAATATCATCTTGCGTTTTTTTGGTTTGCTCACGATCCGCATCCCAAGTCAGTTTACTGGCATCTGTGTTGAATTTCCGGGAGAACCAATTGAAAATGGTTGCACTTGATTGCAGCTGCATCCCCAGGTTCAGAAAGTTATTATCCTCCAATACACCGGTGGTGGGGTTCTCTGAACGTCCCAACCGATAGCCGGTACTACCACCAAAGTTCAGGCTAGGCAACTGACCAGCTTTGTTCTGTTTGTACGTGAGCTGAGAAAAGCGGGCTTGCAGATCGGCTTGCCGGACAGAAATATTGTTCTGAATAGCATAATCCACACAACGGCGCAGATCCCAAACATCTTGCGAGAATAGCAGCTGGGAGCAGATAGAGATCCCCAGCAGGAGGACAATTCGTCTCATAGGCAGCAAAATTAACAAGGCAGAACGAGTCCGCCCCATTTATCGGCACCCTTTTTGGCGCTAAAAACTGTTAAAGAGCCGTTTTTTGAATGACGAATGCAGATGAATGTCCGATGACCGATGTCCGATGACGAATGCAGACGGGTGTCGGATGTCGGATGTCCGATGACGAATGCAGACGGATGTCGGATGTCCGATGACCGATGTCCGATGTAGTTTAATGTTTAATGGTTGGGGGGATAAAAGAGGCTGCCGTATCCTATTGGACATTTGACATTCGTCATTGGTCAATCGTCATTGGACTGCAACGGTCATTGGTCATCGGACACTCCGCGCAGCGGAGTCCTGAGTCCTTTCCCCAAAAAATAGATCACCAAAAAGACAACGAGTACGGCCACACCGATCAGGGCAGCCGTTGGATCTGCGATCGCAATGCTGGTGCCCACAAACAGATAAGCGGCAATGAAAATCAACGGAAACAACGGAAAGAATCGCATTTTATAAATGCCGGTCTGATCCAAATCTTTTGTCTTCTTCCTAAACCAGAAAATGGTGGCGCTGCTCAGGATCATCCCAAAACAATCGAGAAAAATGGTAAACGTCAAGATCTGCTCAAATTCCTGCGAAAAGAATAAGATGATAACACAAATGATGGTAAACACCGTTAGCGAAAATTTGAGCACACCGG
This sequence comes from uncultured Chitinophaga sp., assembly GCA_964475505.1. Lineage (GTDB taxonomy): Bacteria > Bacteroidota > Bacteroidia > Chitinophagales > Chitinophagaceae > JJ008. The sequence continues at coordinate 4,302 of CAYYXC010000011.1, read as the reverse complement.
TTTGCTTGTCCTGCTGGGCAAATGGCTTAGGCAGGCTTCCATCCGCACCCATCGCATACATAACGCGAGGGTTACTCATTAGAAGACCATTCACGTAAGCCAATACGCCGAGGAATAAAAATCCGGAGAAGATCATGGCTCCTTGCCGACCAAAGATCTTATCCACCACCACAAAAGCAATCTCTCTTTCCCCTTTCATATTATCAAAACCGACAATCTTATAATAGCTGAGGTTTGCAAGCAGATAAAGCGCGATGATGACAAGGATGCCGATGAGAATGCCTCGTGGAATATTTTTAGAGGGCTGCTCTACTTCGTGTCCGAAATTGATGGTCTGCTGATAGCCGCCATAGGTAAAGGAAACAGCAATTAAGCTCACGCCCAGGCTCTTTATCCAATCCATGGTTGAAAAGGACTGCGAAGAGGCAACAGCCTCAGTAGAGGCATGGGCATCCGGAAAGAAAAGAGCAGCGATGATCACCAGCAACATCCCGATTTTGATAGTCATCAAGATGTTTTGCGCACGCGAACTCATTCGCAATCCCTGTAAATTGATAAAATAAAATATGCCGATCGCCACACAACTCAATAATGCCTTATCAACATCGGTCCAATTGCCCGGAAACAACTTAAGAATATAACCACTACCGATCAATGCTACACCACTCAGGCTTGCGGCGTTACTGACCAATATCAAACAATTGATCGCAAAAGCGATGCTCGGATGATAGGCCTGAGCAAAGACTTTGTAATACCCGCCAGTCACCGGATAACGGCTGCCGATCTCGGCGTAGGTAAGTGCCCCACAAAGGGCTACCAATCCACCCACCAGCCAAGCAGAAAAATATACCCCCGGTACAATGGCATCTTTGGCGCTGGTTGCGGCCGTACGAAAAATACCCATCCCAATGACCAAACCGATCACGATCATGGTAAAGGAGAAAAGGTTGAGCTTGTTGTTGGATTGCATTGAGGGAAGATACGAACTCAGGTTAATGTCCGGTGTCCGAAGTCCGCAGTCCGCAGACCGCAGTCAACCTATAAATTTGCTTTTGGATGATCAATGAACTGTGATCATCATCTCGTGAATACAATTACCAGTTTAATATGTGTCACAGATAAGACCGTAAATCAACTAAACGGTCGGTGGACAGCCGTCGGCGGTCAGTGGACATCAGTCCTCAATGTGCATAACTCCCCCTATTTGTACTGGATCAAAATTCTACTTTCGTACTGCTCCGGTTTCCGAAAAGGAATGAAAAGGGAAGATCAGTCAAATGCTGACGCTATCCCCGTAGCTGTGAGCTCCGAAACGTGTTGGTCAACATGCCACTGTCTTTTATAGACGGGAAGGCGGCCAAAACGGGAGTAAGCCAGAAGACCTGCCAGAGCAAAAACAACATTCAGCTTTCGGGAGAAAAGCGTGAAGATCGGGAGGTGTCGGGCACATCCCTTTTTTCTCATTTCCAACCTGAAGGCAGTCAACCAAAAACCTTTTTCAAATGAAAAAGCATTTTCTGTTGTTGGCTGCTGTGGTAAGCAGTCAACTACTTGTCGCGCAGCGCGACACCACCACCCTCGAGGCCGCGGTAATTACCGCCACCAAGTTCGAACGCAAACAATCCGAGACCGGTAAAGTATTATCTGTGATCGATCGCGCTACGATTGAGCGCAACGGCGGAAAAACCTTGGGCGAGATGCTGAATACGCTTGCCGGCGTACAAATCATCGGAGCCAATAACAATCCCGGCACCAACAACTTGGTGACCATTCGCGGCGCAGCAGCGGGAAACACACTGATCTTACTAGATGGTGTTCCTGTGAATGACCCATCGGTGATCACCAACTACTTTGACATCAATTTCATTCCAATTGATCAGATCGAGCGCATCGAAGTATTAAAAGGAGGACAATCCACCCTCTACGGATCCGATGCGGTTGCAGGTGTCATCAATATCATCTCTCGTAAACCCAACAACAAAAAGGTCAACATGAATGGCCTTTTTAGTTACGGCAGCTGGGAAACGCTCAGTCAGAATATTGGGCTAAGCGGACGAACCAAGGCGCTTGACTACAGCATACAATACACCCACACCAACAGCGAAGGATTCTCCAGCGCTTACGACTCAACGGGCACTTTTGAATTTGGGAATAATGGATTCAATCAACATGCCATCAGCAGCCGTTTTAATTTTCAACTTGCTCCAGGCTGGCAGCTGCAACTGCAACATCGATACAGCTCCTACCGCGTGGATCTGGATGCTGCCGGATTTACGGATGAGCGCGACTATCGGTCCGACAACTACAATAGTCAATACGGTATCGGCTTGTATCGACAGCATAAATACGGACAGATCCGTATCAATTATTTATTCAATCGTGCCAGAAGGGATTATTTGGATGATTCCACTTACAAAAGCAGCGCGTGGGTAGACCGCATCGAGAGCCGCTATGTAGGCAACACGCATTTTATTGAGGGATATGGGCAATGGAAATTAAAAGGATTCGATTTATTGACGGGAGCGGACGTTCGGATCAATCAGACGGACCAGTGGTATTGGTCAACCGGCCCCTGGGGGCCATACGCCCCCGATCCGCTTGATGCGACGATGAAACAATTTAGTCCCTATGCGTCCCTACTGTCCAAAAAAGGAAAGTGGAATTGGGAGATTGGTGGTCGACTGAACCTGCATTCCGAGTATGGATCCAATTTCAGTTTCACTTTCAATCCGGCCTACAAAATCAATGAGGGACTGAGAAGTTTCGTGAATGTGTACACCGCTTATAAAACCCCCACCCTGTATCAACTGTTTGATGCTTTCGCAGGCAATGCCAACCTACTTCCAGAACAGTCCGTGGTGGCGGAGGGTGGATTCGAATGGAAAAAATCAACTGGACTGCGTTCCCGGTTAGTCGGATTTTTCCGAAACACCAAAGATGCCATCGTGTATACATACAATCCCAGCACGTTTGTTGCTAGTTACGAGAACGTAAGCCGTCAACTCAATTACGGTGCAGAGTGGGAAGCGAGTTATCAATCCGGCAACTGGAATTTTCAGACAAACTACACTTATACGAATGGAAGCATCCGCGCCGCCTATGATGGAACGGGCACGCCCATTGGTAAAGACACCAGTTATTTCAACCTGTATCGAATCCCTAAGCACGCCCTGTTTGGAGAAGTTGGCTACCGAGTCAACAAGGCTATCTACTTACAAATGCAGATGCGCTATTTGGGTGCACGCGAGGAATTTATTTATGGTAAAAAGCCAGCGAGTATGGACGCATATGGACTGATCGATCTTTATGGAGAATATAAATTCAGTACCCAAGCGCGTCTTTTTCTCGATCTGAAAAACATCACAGATACCTGGTATGAAGAGATAAGAGGATACAATACCCGGAGAAGGAACTTTGTGGTTGGATTCAGATTTTCTTTATAGTAGAGGGTAGAGAGTTGAGGGTTGAGGGTTGAGGGTTGAGCGATAAATGAATTACTCAACTCAAAACGCCTAACTTTAAACCTCAACTCTCATCGCTCAACCTTCTCCCTATGGCATTCAACCTGCAAGAATTTCTAACGCTGGCTTTCACGCTGTTTGCCGTAATTGACGTAGTGGGCTCGGTGCCGATGCTGATCAGCATCAAGCAGAAGATGGGGCACATTAACGCCGCCAAGGTAACGTTGATCTCGGGCGCTTTGATGGTGCTCTTTTTCTTTATCGGCAAACCATTTTTAAAGATGCTAGGCGTCGATATTCGATCCTTTGCCGTAGCGGGATCGATCGTGATCTTCATACTTGGATTGGAGATGATCTTGGGGATCGAATTTTTTAAATCTGACAAAGAAACTCCCTCTGGCACCGTAGTACCTATTGCATTCCCGCTGATCGCAGGTAGTGGAACGCTGACGACAATCATGTCACTGAAAGCCACCTTCGAACGACAGGATAAAAATGAATACATGATCTTACTGGCAATCCTCGCCAACTTGATCGTTATTTACGTAGTCATCCGATCTCTAAACTGGATCGAGAAGGTGCTGGGCAAATCAGGACTCATGGCAGTGCGTAAATTCTTTGGTGTAATCCTGTTAGCAATAGCAGTGAAGATCTTTGCAACGAATGTATCTGGCATGATCAAGTAGGCCGAGAAATTATTTATAGTTAGAAAACTTAATCAATTAAACTCATCAAACCCTCAAACTTTTCAAACTAAAAAATCCCACCTGCGGTGGGATTTTTTTCGTAGCCTCGCCTAGAATCGAACTAGGATCTGGAGCTTCGGAAACTCTTATACTAT
>CAYYXC010000010.1:0-22601 GCA_964475505.1 uncultured Chitinophaga sp. | reverse complement strand
ATATATATGCTCGTATTGGCTACATACTTAGATCCATCCCAATAAGAAGAGTTTGGCATGATGAAGGGCTGACGGCTATTCTGACCGGAGCGCTTAGAGATACCAGAGAAGTCCATACCTGTACCGAGGTTACCGGTATAGATCTGTGCGCCACCGCGATAGTCAGCCACTGCACTGAACGTAAGATCTTTCCAGTTTACGCTCAGGTTCAGACCCAACAAGTGGTTGGGCTGTGTGTGACCAAAGGGTCTGATCACCGGATCAACCGTAGGCAGACCAGTGACCTCGTTTACGATCACGCGACCCTGATCGTCACGCAAATAGTCGGTAAGCTGGAAGGTGTAAGCAGGATAACCTACCATTACGAAGTTTCCGTTACCGATACCCAACTGATCCACACCTTCAATGATGCGGTTCACCTTATTGGTTTGGTAGGTATAGTTCGCTTTGAAGTCGATGTTCACATTGCGGATCTTCACCAGCGGTGTCAACTTCAGGTCAAACTCCAATCCTTTGTTCACGAAAGAGGCCGCATTCAACAGGGCGCTGGTAAATCCAGTAGCACCGGAATAAGCAACCTGAACGATCTGATCGGTATTGTCTTGTGTATAAGCAGTTGCTTCAAGGTTTACACGGTTTTTGAATAAACCGAGCTCAAATCCAACCTCTGTGTTCACAACGAACTCAGGGGTGTAGCGATTCAAACGAAGCACGTTGCCTGAAGTATATCCCACCAGATTTCCGTAGGGGAATCCACCGCCCAGGCCATATGTGTTTTCCAATGACTGTACACCCAAGTTTACGTTACCGGTCTTGGAGTGCGCTCCCCGTACTTTCAGGTAGGAGATCTTCTTGCTGTTCTTGATAGCAGGAATGGCCTCGCTGAGCAGGAAGGACAAGCTGGCTCCTGGATAGAAGAAGCTGATGGCCTTCATGTCAAAGTCATAATAATATGCGAGACGGCTGTTGATGTCGTAGCTGGCAGTAATCTCAGCAAAAGCCCAGTTGTTGTATCCGATAGAGGCCTTACCGAAGAAGCGCTGCAAACGAGATTTGAAATTACTTTCTGATGCACCGGGCTCACCCTTACGTCCAATGATGTTGAACAAGGTGGGGAAGGCCAGGTTATTGCTGGATACGTTCACGTTCTTGGAGTTATCCTCGCGGAACGACTGACCGAACAAACCTTCGAGTTTGAAGTTGCCAACAGACTTACGCATGGTGGCGAACAACTCGGAGTTGATGCGGCTGGAAGTAGAGATTCCATCAGCCACCTGAGATACGATGTCTCCGGTTTGAGCGATGTATTTACCAGAGGCTTTGGCGAAATCACCGTAAGAGAATGCCTCGGCACGGCTCTTGGCCTGTCCTAAAGCAACAGTGGCTCCCAAACGGTAGGTGAAGCTAAGCCAGTTATTCGCCTTATAGCTGAACTCGAGGTTTCCGAACAGGTCGTCGGTACGACCTACGCTGCGGAAATTATCGATCATGAAGTAAGGATTCGAATAGTAGTCAGTAAAGTAACCATCCGGATGTGACCAGAAATCATTCCGCCAGTTCTTGAATCGAGTGATCGGAATGTGCTGAGGCGTGTTGATCAGGTTCCAGTACACAGTGTAATCGCGACCATTACCGAAGCTAGATCCGGCAGTTACATCATAATTACCGCGGGTGTAGTTCACGTTGAAGCTGGCACGGAATTTATTGTACTCCTTGTTGCCAGACATGCGGAATGACATACGGCGATTTACATCCTTGGGCATGATACCCTGGATGATCACGTTCTGTGCACTCATGTAGAAGTCTCCAGTAGAGAAGGAAACGTCGGTCTGATTAGTGATACCGGTATTCCAGAAACGAAGTTTCTCTTTGGGCAGCGCACTGTATTCAACAAGGTACTGCTCGCCGTTGGGACCATCACGACCGATCTGACGAACAGAGCCATCAAACTGGTCTCCATAACACTGGTTCTCCACCGGATCGTAAATTCCATTACCGAATTGGTCGATAGAAGAACCTGAACCAAATTGATTTTGAAGTTTAGGCATGAAAGAAACACGCTCCACCTGCACGGTATGACCCACGCTGATTTGAGGCTTGTTCTTGCTGCCGCGCTTAGTGGTGATTACCAAGGCACCGTTAGCACCATCCGGACCGTAAACCGCAGTAGCGGAAGCGGACTTAAGGATGGTTACATCCAAGATGTCATTGGGGTTGATTGAGTTGATATATCCTAATGAGATGGGCACACCATCCAAGATCAGCATGGGCTGGTTGTTACCAGTCAGCGAACGGATACCGCGCAGCGTAATACGCGTGTCGGCAAATACACCGTTGTTTACAGTCTGAATGTTCAGACCGGAAACTTTACCGGTAAGACCATTCTGCAGGTTGACCGTTTTTGCCTGGGTAAGTTCAGTCGCCTTTACCTTGGCCGTTGAGTAACCGAGCTCCTTGGCCTGGCGTGCAACCCCCAAGGAAGTGATTATTACGTCGGTACCGCTGATCACCACTCGTTTTCCAACGATGACGATTGTGTTACCAGCCGCTACAGTGGCAGTAGTGGTCTCCAGACCAGCTCCGCTCACCACCAGCACATCGCCGGTTTTGGCAGAAAGACGGAATTGGCCATTGTTGTCGGCCGCAATACCTGTCTTGGTTCCTTCAATTCGAACAGAGGCACCGGGAAGGGGGGCGCCTGTCTCGTCCGTCACGGTTCCGGTGATAATCCGGTTCTGACCGAAGGCAAGTGCCGTGAAAAGCACCAGCATCGAGAACAGTGATGCAATTTTTCTCATAATAAACGTTAATTTTTTGGTATACAAGAACATTGATAATCAAAAACTACCAATGTGCAACCCATTGGCATCGTCTGTACAAGACAGAGAATGTCAAGTGATTGCTGCGGCAATTTAGTCTTTTTTTTAACAAAGTCTTTAGGTGGGGCAAAAATTACCTGGCGCCCCCTGACCACTGATGACGTATCTGAAAGGTAAAATGGGGCTGAACGGACCCTTTATTAATTACAAAATATTGATTTTCAATATTCTTATCTGCTGATAATTTGATCCAAAACTTCGTTTTCAGGCCCAGCGGAACCGAAAGATTCAGGTAAAATCGGAGCATCTGACCATAAAAAGCCGGAAATCCCATTTTGTACTGAACATCCCGCTCGTAGGCATATATCCGGCTATCCCAACCCTCGGTCGATACCCAAGTAACCCTGAAATTGCCCTCTAAACCCGAACTGGTATTGGATCTGCTCCATTCCAGGTAGGCCAGAAATCCTTCCTCATCCTTCACACCCTGATGCATCAACTTCAGTTGTTCCGCTCGTAGGGACAGAGATGCTCGATCCCCCAATGAAAATTGTCCGTGTAAGCGAAGCGACCGAGTGATCAAAGTTCGAACAGCCGGCATTGGATCATCCCCCGCATCCCTCGCCCGTTGAATGATCTGCCAGCGCAGATAAATTCCGTTTCTTTTATCCGGCTGGTATTGCCAACGTAGCCCCCTTACCAACCCGTAAAAAGGGACCCCCACCCGAAAACCCGGTTCAGGTGATTCATACAGATCTGCAAATAGATCGATCTGTTGTTTCTCACTCACACGTAATCGCATTTGCGTGAAAAATCCGCGCTCCCCTTTTCCGACCGCAGATTGCTGAAAGGCTTGTCCGTCCACTGATCGAAAATCAATCCCGATGCAGCGCATATGCGCGGAAAAATCTACCCGACGATCCAATACCGCCACTAATCCCAGCACGGCTGCCCCTACTCCTGATCCATCCACAGCGATCTCCGAAAAAGCATGCAAATTCCCTCGCGTATACGACGCATCAATACTCATATTTCCAACCGACCGCATCCAGGATGTGTCGACACCGACAGCAGCCGGAATAAATTTTGAGATGGACCACTGCCTACCTATCAAATTAACTGCAATACTTCCCCAAGCAGTTGTTTTACTCAACCGACTACCTAGAGTGTACTCAAGCAATGCATCTTTCTTTTGATGCTCTGCCTGTGTTCGGTGATAGCCCGAGGCATCGACCTGCCTGAAGCCCTGGCTTCCATCGCCTAGAGAATATAGCGTTGCGGTTTGCCGGTTACCAGATAAAAAAAGCATCCCATTCCAATTGCGCTTGTTTACACTTAACGCTACCCCGCGCATGAACCGACTTTCGCCCACCGACTGGTAGGGACGAATGGAAAGACCCTGACGCTTCACCGCTGTCAGATCAGCACCGATACCAAATGTCATCCCTTGCCAACAAATCAAACCCTGGCCCAATTGCACGGAATAATCCCCCAATAACCAACTCGCTCTCCCACGCTCATTTCTCCATTGAATAAAACCGCTGAAGAAGTCCGGTCCGCGACGGATGGCCGTCTCGCCCGCATCGCTCTCCATTGTGCAACCAGCTTGCCATCCTCGATCGGACTGAAATCTGTAGCGAAACAATCGGCTTAGGTTTGTACCCAACACCGATGCAGACTGCTCAACTGCCGGTTTCCATGAAACCCTGAAAAGAGCCAACTGCTGGCGTTCGCCAGAAAAAAGATTCTGCATCTTTCCCACTGTACTACCCAACTTACAGTAAGGTCGGATCATCAATACTGTACGCTCATCCCAACCAGGCACTGCCTGAAACACATACCAACTCTCCGCATTACCAAATTGATTTCTGAAGCGTATCCATGAATCGATTTGCAGCGGGCTGAGCAATCCCAACTCTTCCATATCCGGAGCACTCGCGCGATTCAAATCCAATGGCTTTTTTCGAAACTGATCCAATACCCACTGATGTGTTTCAAGTGTCTCCGATACTACCGGTTCCACCTCCTCCACTGCCCCCATCCGATCTTCCCATTCCGGTTCCTGCGAAAAAACTACCATAGGAATCAAACAGCAGATCGCGATTAATCTGTAACGCATGCGCTCATTTTTTTCTGCCCCAGTTCCACCCCGTAAGAAAAGAAACAGAACTGCCCAATACCGGATCATGTGCCATGCCAATACTCAGCCAACCCCGTTTCAGTTGGTGATTTACCGAGAGTACAAGTTGATCCGGATTCCATCCCCAACCCAACGCGATACTCCATTGCGGGGTGAGGCAATAATTGGCTCGAATCAATCCAGCTGCTTTAGTTGCAGTTTCCCACTCCAATCCTCCATAAATAGATAAGCGTTCGGATACAGGCTGCACCAGTCCCACTCGAATACGCATCGGATTAAACCCTTCTCCCTGCTTCCCAACGAAAAGAATTTGAAAATTCTCGCCACTCATTGCCCAATACGTTTTCGAACCCAACAGTCCCCCCACCGAAACATAACTGGATGGATCCCACCTCGAACCATATCCCCGCACACCGGCGTAGGAAAAACCTAACCCCAAACCCATCCAAACTGCAGGGGCTATGCGGCGCACCAATCCCACCTGAGAACTGACCTTGCGAAACACGGGATCACCTGAGGTCACCGCATCCCAACGCAACGAACCATTTTGTATGGGTGTAGCGCCGCCCATTGCTGCATCCAGCCATCCGCTTATGCCATAGGGATTCAATGCGGCGAAATAATTACTGGGGGCCCTGCTGTGCACAGGAAACCAATAAGGAGAGTATGAGGGTTGTTGCACCGAATCATCAGACCCGCCTGTCACCCGGAAATGAAAACGAGTAAGCAACCTGGAAAATCCGGGCTGCCCATTCACAAAACCGGTCATTAGAATGCCTGCCATCAGCAAAGCAACCGCATAAGGAATGCTTGTTTTTCTCATGATGGCAATGTAGATGGGCGAAGCAGGCAGATACAAAAAAGGCGCAGCGTATTTTATCATTCTTGTTGGGGAAAAACACAGGCACCTACCTTTGCAGCATGCAATTATTAGATGGTAAAAAAGCGGGACAAGCCATTCGAGACTCCATCCGCCTGAAAGTCGCACAGCGTTTATCGGAAGGAAAAAAGCAACCTCATTTGGCTGCCATTCTCGTTGGAAACAACGGTGCCAGTGCTACCTATGTTGGTGCCAAAGTGAAGGCCTGCGAAGAAGCGGGTATTCGCTCTACCCTGTTGCATTTCGAAATGGATCTTTCCGAACATGAACTGATCGATCGGATCGAATCATTGAACCTCGATACTGATGTAGATGGCATATTGGTGCAATTGCCACTGCCCAAACAGATACGGGAAGAAAAAGTGATTCATGCCATTGACCCGGCAAAAGATGTAGACGGATTTCATCCCATCAATCAAGGTTTACTCATGCAAGGCCAACCCGGTTTTATTCCGGCTACGCCATACGGTATTCAACTGCTCTTACAACATTACCAAATTGAAACAGCCGGCAAAGAAGCGGTGGTGATCGGACGCAGCAACATCGTGGGTCGTCCGATGAGCATCCTGCTAAGTCAACCCGGTCCGGCTGGAAATTGCACGGTCACCCTCTGTCACTCCAAAACAAAAAATCTGGAGGAACATATTCGTCGCGCCGATATCGTTGTAGCCGCACTGGGACAACCTGAATTTGTAAAAGCGAATATGATTAAACCCGGTGCCGTGGTTGTTGATGTAGGCATCACGCGCATCGAAAATGCTTCGAAAAAATCTGGCTTCGAATTAAAAGGCGACGTCGATTACAACGCTGTTGCACCCCTTTGCAGTTGGATTACCCCCGTGCCGGGAGGCGTGGGACCTATGACGATTGCAGCCCTATTGCAAAACACATTACTCGCCTGCGAACAAAAAGACAGCAACGAATGAATGCCGCTCAAACCCTTCCCGTAATGGAGCATTTCTACACCCTGCAAGGGGAAGGCATGCATCAAGGAAAAGCAGCTTATTTCATTCGGCTGGCCGGCTGTGATGTGGGTTGCGTATGGTGTGATGTGAAAGAGAGTTGGGATCGATCCAAGCACCCCGACCTCTCCATTGAATTCCTGCTCAATGAGATTAAAAAAACACCGACGCAAATAGTAGTGATCACCGGTGGAGAACCACTGATGCACGAGTTAGGTCCACTCACAACGCAACTGCAAGCAGCGGGATACAAAACCCACTTGGAAACTTCCGGGGCGCATCCGCTATCAGGCAACTGGGATTGGATCTGCCTCTCGCCGAAAAAATTTAAAGCCCCTCTTGCTGACATCTTACCGAAAGCGGATGAATTAAAAGTGGTGGTGTTCAACAAAACGGATTTTGAGTGGGCAGAGCAGTACGCATCAAAAGTTGGCAAAAAATGTGCCCTGTATTTACAACCCGAATGGGACCGCGCTGAAACGATCATGCCCCTCCTAGTGGATTATGTGAAGGCGCATCCTCAATGGCGAGCCACTTTGCAAACGCACAAGTACTTGAACGTGCCGTAGAATTAACAGTTCTAACTTGATTCCCGCTTAAAAATCCAGTAGAATTAACAGTTCTAACTTGATTCCCGCTTAAAAATCCGTTAGTTTAGTTACATGTTGCGTGCGCTTTATTTCTGGATGATCATGCTCGTTTTTATGCCAATGAGCAGTTCTTTATGGGCACAATCCAAAGCAGCGACCAAGAAGGCAAATCAATTGACTGAACAAGGTTTTATTCGGCTGGAGCAAGGAGAGACAACCCTTGCGATGGGACTTTTCAGGGAAGCCATAACGATCGATTCCAATCTCGCACGCGGACATGCGGGACTGGGACTAGCTTTCTCCGAGCGAAAATTGCACGCTGAGGCCGTACGCTCATTGCAGCGTTCATTGCAGCTCGACCCCTCGGTCATGGAACCTTATTTACCCATCCTCGCAGAGGAATTAGCAGGTATCGGCTCATTCGCAAATGCACTTTCACTGATTGATTCGCTCCTCGGCACCCCGCTTGGTAAAACACCACAGGTAAAAGCTTATTTGGAAAAGAAAAAAGTTCGCTTTGCATTTGGCGTTAACTATCAAGCAAACAAAAAAGATTCAGGATATCGGTTTGAGCCCAAAAATCTGGGTCCGCTGGTCAATAGCCGTGATCCCGAGTATTTGCCCTCGCTCACGATCGATGGAAAACAATTGGCGTTCACCCGCAACCGAAATGGACGCAACGAAGATTTTTTTGCTACCGAGCGAGACAGCTCCAATCAATGGCAACGCTCTCAACCACTTCCTGGTGAAGTAAACACACCTGCCAATGAAGGCGCCATGCACATCTCACAAGATGGGGAGTGGATGGTATTCACCGCTTGCTCAAGACCAGATGGATACGGTGGTTGTGATATTTATATTTCTTACAAGACGCCGGAGGGATGGACACCCGGACAAAATCTGGGAGGAAGGATCAATACCGATCAATGGGAATCACAACCCTGTCTATCCCCCGATAAACAATCACTCTATTTTGTAAGCCGAAGACCCGGCGGATTTGGCGGAAGTGATATTTACGTTTCGCATTTACTGAAGAATGGAAGATGGGATAGTCCCGTGAATCTGGGACCAACCATCAATACCACAGGTGATGAACAATGTCCCTTTCTTCATGCCGACAATCAAACGCTTTATTTCACCAGCTCGGTTTGGCCCGGCTATGGCAATGATGACTTATTCTTATCAAGGAAAAAAGTGGATGGCAGTTGGTCCACCCCCGAGAATCTCGGATTTCCAATCAATACCATCGATCGCGAGGGAAGCCTGATCATCGCTGCCGATGGAATTACCGCATACTATGCCAGCAATCGTAGCGATTCTTATGGCGATATGGATCTGTATGAATTCACGCTTCCACAACATGCACGCTCCACCCCTACCTATTGGGTGCGAGGGAAAGTTTCGGATAAAACGAATGGAAAACCAATTGCAGCCCTACTGAATTTGCGTGAAGCCGAGAGCGGTAAAGCCATCACACAAGTACAAGCTGATGCGCAGGGAAATTATCTTGTTACGCTTCCAGCCGGAAAAAATTACTTGCTATCGATCCGACAGCCGGGATATTTCTTTCACAGCGAAGTGTTTGAAATGAAACAAACGGCGGATGCCAAACCTCAACAGATCAACGTTTCGCTGCAACCTTTTTCTACAGACAGCGCCATCGTACTGAATCATATTTATTTCAGAACAAATCAGGCAGAATTATCCGATAGCTCGCAGGCGGAATTGATGAATCTGGTAGACCTGCTACGCGAAAATCCAACCCTGATCATCGAAATCAGTGGCCACACCGATAACCAGGGAAATGCCAACGACAACTTGCTGCTGAGCAAAAGAAGAGCAGAAGCGGTAGTGAATTTTTTGACAGCTCAAGGGATCCCTGCAAATCGTTTGCAAGCCAAAGGTTACGGCGCCAATCGTCCCATCGCCGATAATACCACCGCAGCCGGACGAGCAAAAAACAGAAGAAGTGAGATGAAAATACTCCGGCAGTAAAAAGACCCAGCAGCATCGCGCCCGCTAGATTTGCTCGGTGACGGATCGACTGCTGAATCTCATTGCACTTACGCTGGTTCCTCAAATCGGACCGGTACAAGCCCGGATCCTGCTGCAACAATTTATTCCGGAAGAAATTTTTCGAGCCAGCCGTCGTCAATTACAATCCATCGAGGGAATCGGCACGGAAAGGGCCAATGCCATCATTCGCTTTCGCGACTTTAAACGAGCAGAAAAAGAAATTCTTTTTCTGGAGAAAAGAAAAATAAAACCACTTTCTTACGACGCGCCTGAATATCCCCGTCGACTCCTGCATTGCTACGACCCGCCCGTACTCTTGTATTATGCAGGTGAGGCAGATTTAAACAGCGCGCGCATATTGGCAATTATCGGTACCCGCCAACCCAGTGCATATGGAGTGGAATGGACCGAGCGCATCGTATCTGAAATCAGTGAGGCATCGGTAACCATATTGAGCGGATTAGCATCGGGCATCGATGCGATTGCGCACCAGGCAGCACTTCGTCACAACCAATCCACCATTGGCGTACTTGCACACGGATTGGATCGCATTTACCCATATCACCATAAAAAATTAGCAGCGGAGATGGAGCAAAGAGGAGGCTTGCTAACAGAATTTATGCACGGAACTGAACCCGATCGCTATCATTTTCCTTCACGTAATCGGATCGTTGCCGGCATGAGCGATGCCAGCTTGGTGATCGAATCAAGTGAAAAAGGAGGCAGTCTGATTACCGCCTCCCTTGCCAATCAATACAACCGGGATGTATTTGCCTTGCCAGGAAGAATACAAGATGAGAAAAGTACCGGCTGCTTGAACCTGATCAGAGATCACCAGGCCGAAATATTCACCTCCACCAAAAACATGTTGGAACGACTGGGGTGGAACGATGCACCGAGCACAAAAAAGATCGTGTCGTTAAGTTTATTTCCTGAATTGACAGATACAGAGAAAAAAATCATTGAATTATTAGAAAAATCAGAGGGATTGCATCAAGATCAAATCGGATGGGAACTGAGTATGAGTTCTTCTATGTTAAACAGTTGTTTACTTCAGCTAGAGATGAAAGGACTGATCCTATCTTTGCCTGGCAAAAAATTTAGGTTGCAACGGTGAGCGTGCGTGCCCTTTTATTCTTCAGTCGATTATTCTATACAAGCTTGCTGAGCGCTGCGCTGTTCGGTTATAGCACTGCATGGTCTCAAGCTTGTACCACACTGGGGCAAACTCCCTCTACGGCATTTCCAGTATGTGGAACGAACACTTTCACGCAAGCCAGTGTGCCTTTGTGTGCTACGAATAGCTTGTTTGTACCCGGCTGCTCTGGCGGTGGAGCCAGTTATGAGAATAGAAATCCGTTCTTCTATCGATTTACTTGTTACCGATCGGGCTCGTTGGGATTTGTGATCACCCCTTTGGCTGCAAATGAAGATTACGACTGGCAATTGTATGATATCACGGGTCGTAATCCAGACGATATTTTCACGGTAAACAGTTTAGTGGTCACCGGCAACTGGTCTGGTACTTACGGACCAACCGGTGCTTCCGCATCCGGTATCAACGGTATTCAGTGCGGATCTGACCCGGCAGCTAATTTGCCCACATTCGCTGCGATGCCAAACCTTATTCAGGGACGTGAATATCTATTGATGGTAAGTCATTTCACCAACACGCAAAGCGGATATACACTTGCGTTTAACGGAGGAACTGCTGTCATTACCGATCCGACGGAGCCGCATCTCGCCAGCGCCAAAGCAGATTGCGACGGAGCAAAAATCCGCGTCAAACTCAACAAAAAAGTAAGCTGCAGAAGTCTTACCGCAAATGGTTCTGAATTTCGGATTTCACCGGGAGCGCAAACAGTAGTCGGAGCCCAACCCGACTCCTGCAGTTTTGCATTTGATTTTGATGAAGTAGAACTCACCCTGAGCGGTGCCCTGCCAAATGGCAACTACCAATTAGTAATCCAAAACGGCAGCGATGGAAATACATTGCTGGACAATTGCGGCAGGGCCATACCGGTGAATGAGCAAATCCCATTCTCTTATCAGTCGCCCCAACCCATCTATGCTGATTCAATCGGGAAACCGGCTTGTGCTACTGATTCGATCCGCGTGTATTTCCCCAAGCGGATCAATTGTTCCAGCATCGCAGCGAATGGCTCAGATTTTGGTGTGAGCGGACCAACCACGGTGATTGTTTCGGCCGCATCAGGCAATTGCATTGCTGGTAAAACCGATTACGTAGTGGTACGGTTAGCTAGTCGCATACAGACCAGCGGCAATTATGTTCTCTCTCTTCGCCCGGGTAGTGATGGCACAGTGCTGATCGATGAATGCGGACAAGAAACACCTAACCAACAATTGAATTTCACTACAGCCGATACGGTAAACGCGGATTTCACTTATACCGCCCGAATAGGTTGCCAACGCGACACCTTACAGTTCGTACACAACGGACTGAATCAGGTGAATCAATGGAGCTGGATAGTAAATGGAACCACCATGAGCAGTCAGCAGCAATACACGCATATTTTCCCAGCAACCAGCGACAATACTGTGATGCTGCATGTAAGCAACGGCACCTGCATCGATACCAGTTCCCAACGAATTGTATTGAATAATGAAGTGAAAGCATCTTTTGAAATGCCCTCGGTGATTTGTCCGGAAGACCCACTTCAGGTCGTCAATACTACGAAAGGACTAGTGACGAGTTGGCGCTGGCAATTTGATGTTTTGGGAAGCAGCACATTAAAAGATCCGCCTCCTTTTCAATGGCCGAACACCGGACGAGAAGCATACTACACCGTACGCTTATCTGCATTCAATTCAATTCTCAATTGCAGCGACAGCGCAAGAAAAACGTTGACAGTACTTGATTTCTGTTTGATAGAAGTGCCAACTGGCTTTACACCCAACAACGATGGACTTAACGATCGCTTTGGTCCTTACAATGCCCTCAAAGCCGACCAATATCAATTCCAGGTTTTCAACCGATGGGGACAGCGAATGTTCCAATCCAGAAATTGGCAAGAAAAATGGGACGGAAAATGGAATGGTCGCGAGCAACCTGCAGGCGTGTATGTATGGATGCTGACCTATACCAACCGCGATTCAGGACTACCAGTTTCACGCAAAGGAACCGTCACCCTCATACGGTAGTTTTGGAGGAATTTGCGCTGGATTGCTATCTTTGCCCATGGCAAGCAAAAAATCCCCCCGCATTTTATCGGAGAAAATCGTGCTCGAAGGACTGACCTTCGACGACGTTTTATTAGTGCCTGGGTACAGCGAAGTGCTGCCCAAAGAGGTTGATACCCGCAGCCGGCTGACCCCTAACATCACCCTTAATATTCCCCTATTATCCGCTGCGATGGATACCGTAACAGAAGCGGCTTTGGCTACTGCCTTGGCAAGAGAAGGGGGGCTGGGCATTCTGCACAAGAACATGTCAATCGAAAAACAAGCTGAGCAGGTTCGGAAAGTAAAAAGAAGTGAAAGCGGACTCATCATCGATCCGGTAACACTGGAAGCCAATGCCACCATTGGCGATGCCTTGCGCTTGATGAAAGAAAATCGGATCGGCGGCATTCCGATCATTGATAAGCAGGGAAAATTGGTTGGCATACTCACCAACCGCGATCTGCGTTTTGAAGAGGATATGAAGCGAAGAGTAAGCGAGGTAATGACAAAAGAAAATCTTTACACGGCTCCGGAGGGTACGGATCTTCGAAAAGCAGAGCAATTATTTAAGAAAACAAAAGTGGAAAAACTCCCCATCGTAAATAAGCAGGGGAAATTGGTTGGGCTCTTCACCTATAGCGATATACTAAAATTGAAAAGCCACCCACATGCCGTGAAGGATGGCTTTGGCCGTTTGCTGGTGGGTGCCGGCGTAGGCATAACAAAAGATATTTTGGATCGAGTTGCTGCCCTTCAACACGTAGGGGTGGATGTGATTGCGCTGGACAGCGCGCACGGACACAGCCGAGGCGTGATCGAAGCATTGAAATCAATCAAGAAAAATTTCAAAAAGGTGGAGATCATCGCCGGAAACGTAGGAACCGCTGCCGGCGCAAAAGCATTGGCGGCTGCCGGAGCAGATGCTGTTAAAGTAGGAATTGGTCCCGGTTCCATTTGCACCACCCGCATCGTAGCCGGTGCAGGCATGCCACAAATGACCGCCGTAATGGAAGCCGCTGCGGCGTTGAAAAAATCACGCACCACGTTGATTGCAGACGGAGGCATTCGCTATACAGGCGACATGGTAAAGGCCATTGCCGCAGGTGCCAATGCAGTGATGATGGGAAGCATTTTTGCCGGTACGGAGGAGAGTCCTGGAGAGACCATCATCTATGAGGGAAGAAAATTCAAGGAATACCGTGGAATGGGTTCACTGGGTGCCATGGCAACAGGTAGCAGCGATCGGTATTTTCAGGATGGAGAATCCGATGCTAAGAAATATGTTCCCGAAGGAATCGAAGGTCGTGTAGCGTACAAAGGCATGCTTCGTGAAGTGGTGTATCAATTCGTGGGCGGACTACGTGCAGGGATGGGCTATTGCGGCGCACGAAACATCGCCGCACTGCAAGCAGCCAAATTCGTAAAGATCACCAATGCAGGCATGCGCGAAAGCCATGCGCATGACATCGATATCACCAAAGAAGCACCGAACTACAGCCGCAGTTAATCGACCGCATAATCGATGCGGATGGTAATGGAAGCCGTCTTATTCTTGGAGCTGGTATTGAACACCCCACCGTATGAGTAATCCTCATTGCTGTTCTGTCCGGTGATCTGAAAAACACCCATGTTGGCTTTTTTGATGCTACCTAAGTTGCTCCCGGAGTTGGTAGCGATGGTCTGAGCCCGCTCTTTGGCATCGGTGCTAGCCTTGGCCAACAGATCGATCTTCAATTCAGAAAGTTTGGAATAATAATAAGAGGGGGCGGTAGAATTAAACTCGATGCCGCTTTCGATCAATTCCGTAATCTCTCGAGAGATACGTTCTACTTTTTCAATTTCGCGTGAGTCAACGGTCACACTTTGCATCAATTTATAACCGGTAAAATCCGTTCCCAGTACACGACCCTCTGAATCATATCGGGTGCTGAACTCCTTTTCGATTCCCACGGCAGAAAAGACCAATTCTGTCTCCTTGACTCCTTTACCTAAAAGATATTTTCGGATGGATTGTTCATCGGCCTTTAATTGTGCATAGGCTGATTTTAGATCCATCATCTTTCGGGCATAATTACCACTCCATACTACCTGATCGCTAACAAAGTTCTGCTCAGCCAATCCGGTTACGGTGATGGTCTCCTGTGCCCGGAATTTGTATTTATACGCACCGGCCAGCACAACAACACCCAGTAATGCGGTCAAACAAACCAAAATGGTTTTGATATAAGGTTTCATCAAAATTGATTTTATATTAGAGCTACTCTCCTGCTTGCTATGGGAATGTTAATTTCGCTTTTATTAGCACCTCATCCAAATCAACTGATTTGAATCGTCTGACCCCCTTTTTGCTTTCTCTGCTAGGCGGTATCTTTCTGTCCGTTGCCTGGCCGCCACTCCCTTATACACCTCTGTTGTTTGTCGCCTGGATCCCAATGCTTTGGGCTGAACAAAACACACGCAATAATTGGCTATTCTTCTTGCTGGCTTTCCTGCACATGCTGGTTTGGAACGGACTCACCACTTGGTGGATCTGGTACGCTTCCGTGCCCGGTGCCGTATCGGCGATTGCTGCCAATAGTTTGCTGATGTGCCTGCCTTGGATCGCATACCGGTTCATCAAAAAAAGAAAGGGGCAAGGGCTTGGATTAGCTGCTTTACTATTTGGCTGGATGGGTTTTGAGTATTTACATCTGCAGGATTGGGGGCTGAGCTGGCCCTGGCTCACGCTTGGGAACGGACTTGCTACGCAACCCGGATGGATCCAATGGTATGAGTACACCGGAACCAGTGGAGGAACGGGTTGGATCCTAATCGTGAACATCCTCTTGTTTTTACAATGGAAACAATACCAAGGCACTGAGCAAAATAAAAAGTTACCCTATCGATGGATAGCCTTGGCAGCGCTGGCGACTCCGATCGGTATTTCAAAATGGGTTGAGCACGACAGAAAAGAGGAGTCGCAATCAAAAAAAATTGAGGTAGTCATTCTCCAGCCCAATGTAGATCCTTACGAAAAAGTAAGCAGCTACACATCTTTCGATATGCAGCTGCAGGATTTGATCCGACAAAGTGAATCCAACCTGACCTCAAATACCAACTTGTTGATCTGGCCCGAAACAGCCCTGTATCGGTTGGGGGGAATCAGTGAACAGGAGTTGAAGGAAAAAAATCGGCGGCTGGACTCACTCTGGTCCTTTCTGAATCGTTATCCCAACCTTACCCTTTTTACAGGGGTGGAGAGCTATGCCCTCACCTCTGTTCGATCTTCTTTTGCAGTTCCTGCGCCTGACTGGCTTCGTCCACAAGGAAAAACAGAGCCTGTCTATATTGAATCTTACAACGGAGCGGCTTTACTGGATAGCAGCGGTGCCAAACAGTTTTATCACAAATCAAAACTGGTTCCAGGCGTGGAGACCTTACCCGGTTTTCTTCGATTCTTATCCGCTTGGTTCGAGGAATTCGGTGGCACTTCCGGAGGCTACACACCCCAAGCAGACCGAACCGTACTGACTTCTGGCAATGGATTTCGGTTGGCACCCGCCATCTGTTACGAAAGCATTTACGGTGAACACCTCAGTCGTTATTTCCAGCAGCAAGCCAATCTGCTTTGTATCATTACCAATGATGGGTGGTGGCAAAACACACCCGGACATAAACAACATGCATTGTACGCGGGATTGCGAGCCATCGAAACCCGTAAATGGGTGGTGCGCAGTGCCAATACCGGCATCAGCGGGTTCATCAGCCCGGAGGGCAAATGGATCGATCCTCAACCTTACGATCAAGCCGCCTGTATCCGAAGAGCCATCCCCCTGCTCACTGAGAATCAGACATTTTTTGTTCGATACGGCGACATACTTTCCAAGGCAGCACTGACGTTTTATGTAATGATTTGGATATGGGTCCTTGCCTCCCGCAGAAGACCTTAATGTCATAATTTTACTCTTCTTTATCAACCGGCCAACCAGCTGGTTTGCTACCTATGAAAAAAATCCTGGCCACCGTCTTTCTCTCCCTGCTATTGATGCAGGCAGAAGCAGCCCACATCAAGGGGGGATTTTTTTCCTACGAGTATCTGGGGGCAGGGCAAGGCTCCAATCTTCGTTACCGCGTCACCCTTACGGTTTACATGATTTGTGATCCGTCCAGCGGTCAATTGAACAATCCTATCAATTTTACCATCTTCAACGCTGGAAACAACCAGTTTATTCAAAACGTCAGCGTTCCCATCACCAACCAATACAACTTGGGCAAGGCAGCGGATGATCCTTGCATCACGGGCAATCAAAGCGGTTGTTAATATACAATTGTGATCTATGATCTTCCGGAGATCGAACTGGCGCCCTCTCCTTCCGGATACATCATCGCTTACCAACGCTGCTGTCGGATCGATGGGATCAACAACATCCAAAATTCAGGCGACGTTGGAAATACTTTTTCCATCCAGATCCCGGGCAACAATGTACTGGCAGGAGCATCGATCAACAGCAGCCCCCGTTTTCTAGTCAATGACACGGCGATCGTTTGTGCCAGAAATTACTTTCAATACTCTTTCCAGGCATCGGACTTGGATGGAGACTCCTTGGCTTACACTTTTTGTGATGCTATCCAGGGCGGTGGTCCCTCATTGGGCACCGGTCCGAATCAAAGTGCTCCTGTAACCGCAGCAAACCCGCCGTATACTTCCGTCCCTTACGCATTTACGTACTCCGGCGCTTTCCCTATGGGACCATCCGTAACGATCAATCCGCAAACCGGTCTCATCAGCGGCACCGCACCGAACTTAATAGGTGAGTACGTTGTGTCTGTATGCGTCCGTGAATACCGAAATGGCACATTGATCGGCATCACCCGTAAAGAACTTCACATACGTGCGGGTGATTGTGAACCGTTGGATGCTGCATTGTCGCCACGTCCAACTACCTGCGATGGATTCACCGTACAGTTCAACAACGAAGTGAATAATCCCCCCGGCGCCCAATTCGTATGGTCATTCGGACAACCTCAACTCGGCAATGCCGACACCTCCTTCTTGGCAGCTCCTTCACACACTTACAGCGATACAGGAACTTTTTTAGCTAAACTCAAAATCTCTTTGCCGGGTGGTCTGTGTACCGATACAGCCAGCGTCCTCATTCGAGTTTATCCCGGATTTTTCCCAGGTTTCACGGTTAGTGGAAATTGCTATATCAATCCTTACCAGTTCACCGATACCACTCGTACCAATTACGGTTTTGTAGATACTTGGCAATGGAACTTTGGTGACCAAACAACACTAGCCGATACGGCCAGGGTGCCAGCGCCGGTGTGGACGTTTGCGAGTCCCGGCCCCAAAACGGCGACTTTGATCGTGTCGAACTCCAAGGGATGTATTGATACCGCGCAGGTAAATTTTATCGTGCTGGATAAACCGACCCTGCGCGTACCGTTTCGTGATACGTTGATCTGCGTACCCGACTCGCTTCAACTTCAAGCGATCGGCACCGGCGACTTTAATTGGCAGCCCAATATCAATATTATTAATCCGAATACGGCTAATCCTATCGTCTATCCATCGACCACTACCTGGTATTACGTAAGCCTGACCGAAAACAGTTGCACCAATCGAGATTCGATACGAGTGCGTGTAACGCGTGCCGTTCAAATGAATGTTAGCGCCGATTCGACCATTTGCAGAGGAGATGCCATCCAACTTCAAGCCAGCGGAAATGCTACTGCTTACAATTGGTCCCCCGCCAGCACCTTGAACAATCCCAACATCCCCAACCCGATTGCCACTCCAGTTGCAGCCTCCACCACCTATCAAGTAACAGGAAGCGTTGGTACTTGCAGAGATGTTCAAACCGTTACCGTGCGAACAGTTCCATACCCAACTTCAATTGCCGGAATGGATCAAACTATTTGTTTCAATGGCTCTGCCCAACTACAAGGTCAGATCATTGGCAGCAGTTTTCAATGGACGCCAACCGCTTTTCTGAATAATCCTAATATTTTAAATCCGTTGGCTTCTCCGCCTCGGACTACGATGTATAAACTCATCGTATATGACAACCTGGGTTGTCCCAAACCGGGCATCGACTCAGTATTAGTCACGGTTCAACCCCGAATTCTGGCCAATGCCGGCAGAGATACCAGCGTGATCTTGGGTCAGCCTTTACAACTGCAAGGGACCGGTGGAGTAAGTTATACCTGGTCCCCCCCGATCGGACTCAACAATACCAACATTGCCAATCCAATTGCGATCTACCGCTCCCCGATCGACAGCGTTCGTTACAAATTAGTGGTAAGAGATGGCACCGGTTGCGCTGACTCGGCCTTTGTTACCGTTCGCATCTTTCGGACCCCGGTCAGCATTTTTGTCCCCACAGCATTCACCCCCAATGGCGATGGACTGAATGATCTGGCCAGACCGATCAGTGTTGGCATTCAAAAGATCAATTACTTCACCATTTACAACCGCTGGGGCGAGGTGGTGTTTTCGACAAACCGAGACCGACACGGTTGGAACGGAGTTTATAAAGGACAACCCCAAGGAACTGGTGTCTTTGTATGGATGGTGAGTGCCATTGATTATGAGGGAAATCCGTATTTCAATAAAGGAACCGTCACACTGATTCGATAAAACATTATGAAAAGAACCATATTCATTACCGGTGCGAGCGCCGGATTTGGCAGAGCTACTGCCGAACGTTTTGCAGCCAACGGCGACCGACTTATTTTATTGGCACGCCGAAAAGATCGACTGAATGAATTGGCTGACCAACTGCGTGCCACTTATCAAACCGAATCGCATATCATCGCTGCCGATGTACGTGACCAAGAGAAAATTACAGCTGCTATTGAGCACTTACCTACGGAATGGAGCAACATCGATGTGCTGGTAAACAACGCAGGCTTGGCACTAGGCAGAGATTTTTTTGAAGAGGCTGACCTGAGTGACTGGAACACCATGATCGATACGAATGTGAAAGGACTGCTGTATGTGGCGAAAGCTGTCTCAAAGAAAATGTCGGCCAACAAATCAGGCCATATCATCAACATCGGATCTACCGCCAGCAAAGAAGTATATGAGAAAGGAAACGTGTATTGCGCCACCAAATTTGCAGTGGATGCCATCAGCAAGGCGATGCGAATAGACCTGCTACGCCACGGCATCAAAGTAACCGGTATCCATCCCGGGGCAGCTGAAACGGAATTCTCTATTGTACGATTCAAAGGCGATACAGATACGGCCAAACAGGTTTACCAGGGCTTTACCCCCTTGCAAGCAACAGATATTGCGGAAGTAATTTTTTATTGTACGTCCCTTCCTGCTCATGTTTGCATCAACGACCTGACGCTCACTTGCACCAGCCAGGCCTCGTCAAATCACATCCGCAGGGATTGATCTTTTCTTATTGTGCCAGTGAGATACGCACTTGCAAGCCCCCACGCGTGTTGGTGATAGGGAAGGAACTACTGATCTTGGGTATATTTCGATTCTGCTCGAAATACAATTTCAGATTCACTCGATTGTTCAATACATAATCAATAGAGGGAGCCAACCGAATTACGCGTTGTCCACCCGTTCCAAATGAAGTGCCCTGATCTAACTTACTGTTGGAAGTGGCATCATCCCGAATACTGAAATCCATCCGAATGGTAACGTCGTTATCGAGTTTCATTCCATTCTTTCCAATCTTCAGGTTCTGGAAGAAGGGCAAGCCTTTTTTACGCCAGTTGAAAGCAAATGTATATTCAGTACTCTGGTTCTCCGCTAATTGGTAATCGATCAAGCTCAAGCTCAACTGCCGGCTCTTACGCCACTCAAATCGTGTCGAGATCTGATTGGTAAATGTCATATCCAATTCAATCAACGGCTCAAATGCCTCCTGTATGGTGATATTCGGAATGAGGAAATAAGGAACAAAGTTGCCGGTGAGCGTATCACGGAAAGAAGGATATCCAACACGTAAAGGATCGGCGAATAGCAATGCCGTATTAAAGCTATTCATGCTCAGAGAACTCCTGTAGCCGTGACGAATAGAGAAATTCGTAAAGATCTTGTCCAATCCGGGTAAACGGGACAGACCATTATAGGTTAATCGCCAGTTCGGAAGTGGCATAATGCTGCGGAAAGGATTTGCCCGCAAATTTGGATTGTTGTTCTGCACACCCTTAATGCTCAACGGGTCTTTATTGGTGTAGGCGGAGATGAATGCCGGAATTACCACATCCTGCGCATAGCGACCATAGCCCTTGGCAAATCCATCGGCATCGAAACCAGACTGATAAGGGTTGGTGGCAGCAAGCTTACCGGAGATCAAGCGACGGTTGGATTCAAACTGTTTAAAGGTCTCTGAAACTTGATTCGGATCGAATGGTTTGAACAAGGTTTGGAAGGATACGAAACTAACATTGAAAGATCCCATCGCGTAGGGATTGAGTCGTGCCAGTCCGGCCGATCCAGTTGTATCCTTGTCCAGCTCCGAATACTGTTTATCAAAGGTTTTATCCAGATTCAGATCAATATTGAAATCACGAAACGGGGTAACCTGCGCAGTCAGATTCAGTCGCTGGTTGTATCGTTGCTGGATCATGGCACTGACCAAAGAGTCGCGTGAGAGCAAACCCTTTGCACCAAAACGATTGATCCAACTGGTGTCTGGCTGATAACCGAAGATATATCCCAAGCCGGGCTGACCGCTTCGAATATTCGAACCGAACAACACGGTACTGTCCATATAACCCGGCAGTGAAGTGCCAAAATCCTCATTGTACTGAATACCTATCCGCTTGACCGAAGTAGCCAATTGTGCGATAAAACGAGGAGCGGCACCTACCTCTGGCAAAGGCTTTACCTCTTTAGGTGCACGAGGTTTCTTGATCTTACGCTTTTTGACACGTATAATCTTTCCTTTTTTGTTTCGAATGGTATCGTAGCGGAATTTAGGACCATCAGCCGATTGAGCCATCTCCGCATTAGACTGAGGCCGCTGTGCCCCTTTCTGTGTTTGCTCCTTAGCTTTTTTGCCAGCCCCATCTCCCTTGGCAGATTTTGGATTCGCCCCCATCGCTGCTCCCATCAGATCACCGTCCGGAGACTGGCTGTTTTTTCCGGCATATACCGCCCGCAGAAAACGTGATTTATTATATAAGTCTTCAAACTTTAATTCCCCGTTGAGGGTGCGTGTTTGAGTATTGTTAAGTGTATTTCCCAATGGCCGGGCCAGCAAAGAGGCTGCTATCCAATTATACTTGGAATTGTAACTGGCACGCAAGGATGTCCAACTCAAAAGCGGAATCTTATTGGTGGGCACGTTATAGTTGACTGTCAAGTCCTGCGCATAATTCGTGTTCCTTCCCCCCTTCAGCAAATTTGATCGAACTGAATCTTTCTTCAGATCGGTATCAATGCGTCCGAACGGCTCATCGATGCGTGCATTGTTGGTAGCATTAAAATCGATTGATACTGAACGGGTGAGGTTCCACTGTAATATATAATAACGGTCAAACGTAAAATACTTGTTATAGGTCTCAGGAATACGATAAGGTCCTCCTCCTACATTGCGAGGCCGGGTTGCACCAAATTGCCTGAATACGTCTGCACGGAAACTCATCTGAGCCGGTGCATAGTTAAAGTTGAATTCTTTCAACCAAGCCAACCAAGGTGAGTTGGACTTTATCAATTTCTTGAACGGCTCAACGGGTTGCACTTGTGGAGCATAACTATAACCAATGGCTCCTCGGGTACGCCGCAACTCATCGCGCTCAATGAGCGGGTTGGGGCTCATGGTCTGTATGTAGGAATAATTGAAATCGAAATTGGAAAGCGACCAGATCTTCGGCTTCTTACCATCCACCTTGATCTTTTTAACATTAGTGAAGTTGAGCGTCTTGATAGTTGTAATATCCTGCGCATCATTGCGAATGGAATCACGCTTATTCGCATCAGCCAAACGAAGCTTTTCCTTCAAATTCAGATCGAGATCGTAGGGATCATATTCGGGTGTGCTGCTGCGGTGACTGATC
>CAYYXC010000009.1:0-23107 GCA_964475505.1 uncultured Chitinophaga sp. | reverse complement strand
AACGCTTCGTGACCAGGTGTATCCAGGAAGGTGATGTCTTTACCATTTGGCAACTCCACTCGATAGGCACCGATATGCTGGGTGATTCCCCCGGCCTCACCGGCTACTACGTTGGCACTGCGGATATAGTCGAGCAAAGAGGTTTTACCGTGATCGACGTGACCCATGATGGTTACGATCGGCGAACGGTGTTGCAATTCATCCTCTTCATCGGCCTCCACTTCTTCCTCCATCTCCATTTGTTTTTCCATGTCGATGAAGGATACGTCAAACCCAAATTCGCTGGCCACCAACTCGATCACCTCCGCATCCAAGCGCTGGTTGATCGACACCATGATGCCGAGACTCATACACTTGCTGATAACATCGGCGAAGTTCACGTTCATCAAACTGGCCAATTCACTTACACTGATGAATTCAGTAACCTGTAATTTGTTATCGGTCAGTTCCGCTCCGGCGGCTTCCGCCATCTCCTGGCGTTTTTCACGGCGCAGTTTGGCTTTGAGTTTTCCTTTGCCTCCTCCACCGCCAGTGAGTTTGGCCTGTGTCTCCTGAATTTTTTTCTGAATCTCTTTTTCGTCGATGGTCTGTCCATCGCGGCGAGCAGTGAATGCTTCGCGCTCCCGACGACCGGCCATGCCGCCACGACCGCGGGCAAAACCACCGCCTCCCCCTTGCTCGGGATTGACAAATGTTTGATGACCGGGTGTTTCGCGCTTGGACAGCGGAATACGGGCCCGTTTCTTTTTCTCATCTCGAACAGGGCGTGTATCGCTGCTGGTAGGCAAGTCGATTTTGCCAAGAATTTTTGGTCCGGAGAGTTTCTCCACCTCGATATTCTCGATGGTTGGCGGAGCAGGTGGTGCAGGCGGAGCAGGTGGCACCTCTGCAACCGGAGCCTCTGCCACGGGGACTTCTTCGGTTTTCTTTGTTGTCTTTTTTGGCTTCTCTGCTTTCTCCTCTGCAGGGGCTGGCGCTTCTTCCTCTTTTTTGGCTTTGGCACCACGCTTCGGACGAGTGGAGGAATCAACCGCATCGAGGTCGATCTTAGTAACTACTTTGGGACCCTCTAATTCCGGCGCTTCGATCTTAACTGTCTCCTCAACTTTAGGCTCTTCTTTTTTAGCAGCTGCCTTCTTTGTCTCTTTCTTGAAAGTGATCTCTTCTTCTTCCTTCTTCTTTTTCGCCTCCGCGGCAGCGCCTTTGGGTAATTCGAGCTGATCGCTCTTCATTTTAGCTGCCTTATCGCTTTGGAATTCCTGTTGCAAGGAACGATACATGTCCTCACTCAACTTCGAAGTGGGTTTTAGATCATCTTTCGAGAAGCCTTTGCCCACGAGAAAGTCGATCAGGGTATCCTGACCAATGTTGAATTCCTTGGCTGCGGCCAGGAGACGGGGAAGTTTCAGTTCTGACATTCGGTTCGTTTATTACTTACGTTTTGTTCTGCTCGTATTGGGTTCTTCGTTTCTTATTCTTTGTCAAATTCTTCCTGGAGTACCCGACGAATATCGACGATGGTCTCCTTTTCCAGATCGGTACGACGCTCCAACTCTTCGTCGGTCAGATCCAACACGCTGCGTGCTGTATCACATCCAACACGCTTGAGCTCGTCAATGATCCAAGCGTCGATCTCATCTGTAAATTCTTCCAGATCGATGTCGAATCCACCGTCTACATCCTCTTCCGTATCGCGGTATACATCCAACTCGTAGCCGGTCAGCTCTGAAGCCAACTTGATGTTCACCCCGCGACGACCGATGGCAAGCGATACTTGATCGGGTTGCAGAAAGATGTTCGCATGCTTGCGATCTGAATCCAGTTCCATGCTGGTAATACGAGCCGGAGTGAGTGAACGCTGAATGAGCAATTGAATATTCTGAGTGTAGTTGATCACATCGATGTTCTCATTCTTCAACTCACGCACGATGCCGTGAATGCGGCTTCCCTTCATACCCACGCAGGCTCCTACCGGATCGATGCGGTCATCATATGACTCTACCGCTACTTTAGCGCGCTCACCGGGTTCACGTACGATCTTTTTGACTACGATGAGGCCATCAAAGATCTCGGGCACTTCGATCTCCATCAACTTCGCGAGGAATTCAGGTGCAGTACGAGATAAGATGATCACCGGATTATTGTTTTTCATATCGACGCGACGCACGACGGCACGAATCGATTCTCCTTTCTTGAAATAATCCTGAGGGATCTGCTCGCTCTTGGGAAGGATCAACTCATTGCCTTCTTCATCCAACAGCAAAATCTCCTTCTTCCAGATCTGATAAACTTCCGCGCTGATGATCTCACCGATGCGGTCGTTGTATTTTTTTGCAAGGGCGTTCTTTTTCAGATCACCGATGCGGCTGGCCAGTGTTTGCTTGGCGGCTAAAATGGCGCGGCGTCCGAAATCCAACAGGTCGATCTCCTCATAGAGTTCTTCTCCTACCTCAAAGTCGGGCTCAATCTTCACGGCTTCAGAGTAGGGCACTTGTGCAAGGGGATCTTCTACGGTGCCATCTTCTACGATCATACGGTGACGAATGATCTCGAGGTCGCCTTTTTCGGCATTTACGATGACGTCGAAGTTTTCATCGCTTCCGTATTTTTTACGGAGCAAGGTCTTGAAAACGTCTTCCACTACTTTCATCATAGTGGGCCGGTCGATATTTTCCGCTTCCTTGAAATCGTGGAAGGCATCGATCAAGTTAATACTGGCCATAATCGTTTTTGTTTAAGTCGCTTTAAAAAGTGATTTGTATGGTTGTTGTTTTGATCTCGTCAAATGAAAACGGATGTTCTTTCACCTCCTGCTTCTTGCCCTTTCCTTTCACCTCTTCCACTGTGAAGCCGGTTTCAGTCACCCCCGTTAATTTGCCCACTATTTTTCGGCCGTCGAGGGCAATTACCTCTACCGAACGACCCACGTTTTTCACGTACTGGCGGTGCAGTTTGAGGGGCTCGTCCAGTCCCGGGGAGGATAACTCGAGCGAAAACTCTCCGTCCGGCAACACCCCCTCTTCCACCAGTTGGCGGTAAAGGGACCGGTTGTACTGGATCAGCCGATCGACGCTAACTCCTTGATCTCCATCTACATACACCTTAATATTGAGGGTCGGCTTGATCCGAACCTCCACCAAAAACAGACTGGGGTCGGCCGCGATCAGGGCCTCCACACGCTGTTTGACCACCTCGATGAGTTCATTATTGAGCATATCCGGGAAAAGAAGAAGGGAACGTCTCCGTTCCCTTCTCACAGTTTGCTGGTGCAAATATAGGGGGAAAAGTTGAGAGTTGAGAGTTGAGGGTTTAGGGTTGAGGTTTTTGGGTTGAGGGCTGAGGAAAGGGAGCGGACATTGGTCATTCGACATTGGACAGCCCCGGACACCAGTCAACGGACAGCGGACGTCCGCAAAGGGGAACTACCTAAACCACCTGAGCCAGCGATACTTCACGGAGGAATAAACATTGATCATTTCCAGGGCGGTGATCGCAAATTCCCGGCCCTTGTTCATGCGGGTGGGGCAGGCCCGCTCCAGTGCATGCTCTTCTGTGAACGTGGTAAGTATTCCGAAAATGATGGGGATGGATGCAATGGTGGAAAGTTGGCTCAACCCGTGGGTGACGTAGTCGCATACAAACTGATAATGATCGGTATCTCCCTTGATCACAGCGCCCAGCACAATTATTGCTTTATAAGCGGATGCATCGAGAAGTTGGCGAGTAAGTCCGACCGTTTCCACAGCACCGGGTACCACAAATACTTTATATGGAACGGACCGCTCTTCGAGGGCACGCACGCATCCCGCTAATAATTTATCGGTGATTTCCTGGTTGAAATTGGCTTTGACGATTGCGATCATACAAGAATATTATTGGCGTGTTTACCTAATTTTTGTTTTTCCCACAAATAGCGCTGGTTGTGCTCATTGGGCTCGGCCGGATGCGCTGCCATGCTAAAGGAAAGTCCCGCCGCTTGTAGGGCTTCGATTTTGGCAGGATTATTGGTGAGTAGTGTAAAGGGTTGGGGACAAACCTGCTTCAAGATCTGAATCGCATCAAAATATTCTCGTTGATCGGGTGCAAATCCTAATTCGATATTGGCTGCATAGGTATCCAATCCTTGATCTTGCAATTCATAGGCCTTGAGTTTATTGACCAGCCCGATTCCTCTTCCTTCATGTCCTTTTAGATAGATCAACCACCCATGACCGTTTTCCGCGATGGCTTTCATTGCACGCTGCAATTGATCGCGGCAATCGCAGCGGTGGCTACCAAATATGTCGCCGGTGTGACATTCGCTGTGAAGACGCACCAGCGGTTTATTCATTGGCTGATGGTTTTGTCCAAGCACCGTATGTTCAACACCAGTAATCGAATTTCTGAATACTTGTATCTGAAAACGTCCATGTGGAGTAGGAATGAACGATTCCGCCACTGGTAAACAAATTTCTTCGTGATGATAACGATATGCGCGGAGGTCCTCAATGGTGATCATCTTTAATTGATGCCGATCGGCAAATTGACGCAGGGCATCCCGACGCATCATGGTTCCATCGGATGCCAGTATCTCACAAATGATACCGGCTTCGGGTTGTTTGGTTAGCCGACAAAGATCTACGGCAGCTTCAGTATGCCCTTGACGCTTGATCACTCCGCCGGGTACGGCTTGTAAGGGAAATAAATGTCCGGGTACGATGAAATCAGCTGCAGTGCTGTTTTCATTGGCAACCAACTTGGCAGTTGTAGAGCGATCGAATGCGGAGATTCCGGTAGTAACACCGTGGGATTGATTCGCATCGATCGGATCCAGAAAAGCTGTTTGCAATAGATCTTTCCGGTTGGAACGCAGTCTGCTCAATTGCAAACGTTCGGCGATGGATCCGCTGATGGCGATGCAAATCAATCCTCTTGCTTCTTGAGCGCAGAAATGGATCCACTCGGGCGTTGCGTACTGTGCAGAGAGAATGATGTCGCCTTCGTTTTCGCGGGATTGGTCATCTACTACCACCACTGGTTTCCCTGCTGCAAAATCCTCGAGGGCGGAAGCGATATCATCAAATTTGATTTTCATGGGCGGGCAACAATTTCTCTGTGTACTTGGCCAGTATGTCCATTTCCAGGTTTACTTCTTGACCGATCTTCATCTGACTGATGTTGGTCTTTTGAAGAGTAACGGGGATGATGCAAAGACTGATGTGATTGTCTTCAACTGAATTGACAGTCAAGCTCACCCCATTCAAAGCAATGGACCCTTTATAAACAACGTACTTAGTTAAAGGTTTAGGAAGTTCCACATCTACGATCCAACTGGCTGCCTCTTCGATAATGTGAATGATTTTACCTACACCATCTACATGTCCCAACACATAATGCCCGCCCAATCGGTCGGTTGGTCTGAGCGGTAATTCCACATTTACTTTTCTTCCCGCTTGATAATGCTTGATGATGGTTTTATGAATGGTTTCCGGGGAGACGAAAAAATAGTGCAGTCCATTTTCCATTTCTGTAACGGAAAGGCAAGCGCCGTCGATGGCGATGCTATCGCCTAGCTTACAAGAGGGGAAGTCGGCAGGGAAGCGAACACCGAGCCGCATACCACCATCTATGGTCTCCAATTGGACGATTTCTGCTGAATCAACGATGCCGGTAAACATGCTGCACTAATTTTGTGGCGCAAAGTTATGAGTGATCATCGGACCGATTACGTTAAATCTGCGATTGCGTTGGCAAAAACAGCTGCTCGCGAAGCGGTTCGTCCCAACCCTTTCGTTGGAGCGCTTGTGATCAACGAAAGAGGGGAAATTGCAGGCAAAGGCTTCCACAAAAAATTCGGAGAGGCGCATGCAGAGGTGTTTGCAATCCGTGAAGCCTTTGAAAACGGAGCTGATCTGAGTACTTGTACTTTAATTGTGACGCTGGAACCTTGCTCGCACACAGGTAAAACACCGCCGTGTACAGACCTGATCATTTCCAGCGGAATAAAAAAAGTGGTGGTGGCATCTCAAGATCCCAATCCGTTGGTGAATGGGATGGAGGTATTGAGACGGGCGGGTGTAGAGGTGATACTCGAAGAAAGTTCGGAGGCGGTGGAGATGAATGCAGCATTTTTTATCAACCAGCGTTTTCGGCGTCCGTACATTATGCTCAAGGCCGCTATCACGAGCGATCATTTCATGGCGAGGGAGAATGGTGATAGTAAATGGATCTCGTCTGAGGAAAGCAGAAAATGGGCGCATGTACATTGCCGGTCGGTAGTGGATGCGATTCTGACCACGGCAAATACGGTAATTACAGATAATGCGAAATTGAATGTTCGAATCGGTGAGGATGAATTTGAGCGCACCACGATTGTACTCGACCGAAAACTTGATCTGCTGAAGCGTAAGGACCTCTCGATCTATTACCCGCGGAAGAAGTCGACTTTGTATCTGGTGACGGATAATCCAGAACCAATCGAAACAGAAGGGCCGTTCAAATACATAAAGGGAGTTTACAGCGACGGTGAGATTGAACTCGCACCCTTGTTTTCGGAACTATACAGAAATCATAGCATTTATTCCTTGTTGGTTGAGGCAGGCCCGCGGTTATTGAACCGATTGCTTCGATCTGAACTCGCGGATGAGTTGATCATTTTTGAATCGCCTGCTTGCTTTAATAATCCGACCGACAGATATAGGTTGGATATGCCACTAGTTTCATTAATGAAAAGGACAGAATTAGGGCTGAGTAGTATGGATAAAGTGATAGGATATAAGAAGTTATTATAGTACCTATCCATAAATACTCAATGGCCTAAAAAATTTAATCAAAGCCTACCGGGCATTTTGTTTTTTCGAGTGAGCTGTTTCGGATATTCAGATAGCTTTTGAATGACAGTGTAAGTTCTAGACCACCTCTGAACTGAGAAGCTGTACGCAGTTTGGAAAAATTAGCATCGTATGAAAGACCCACACCGATCTTATGGTAATCCAGCCGAAGGATAGGAATGATGGCGTCATTCCATCGGAAGATCGCGCCTCCGGTCAGGCTGACTACCCGATCTTCATCTTCGCTCCACAATTGATTTCGGTATAAAAAACCACCTTGTCCTTGTGAGAATCCTCCTTGTTGGAAGTAATCCATGTAAACAATGAAATTCTGATAGTCGCTGATCGGCAGCGAAAATCCTGCGTTAGCAATGTATTTACGGCTTAGACGGATTTCATCTTGCTGATAAAAGGCGACTTTGGGGTTAGTGAAATGAAAGAGGCCTCCTCCTATATAATATCGAATGCCGTTGTTGAACTCGCTAGCATAGGATAAGCCGACGGCAGCATCTAAATAATTCAATTGCGTCTGTGTGAAAATCTGGCTGGTGCTGCGAGGGATATACACGCCATTTTGAAATTCATCGTCAAACCGGAGTTGAGTGGGATCAAATCGCTGTTGCACCACACCCCCCATGAAAGCCAATGTCAAATAGGCATCCCGTTCAGCGCTCATCACTTTATGAAAAGCAATCATGGGTAGTGCCTGAGTTTTCCCAAATTTGGAATCACCCGCCATGTCGCGTGTCATTTGAATGCCTACTGAAAAATAATTATCTGATGCCTGTGAGACGCCCGTCTTCATTTCGATGCTCATCGCCTGAGAAGTATAGGGAACCGTCACGCTACCCCACTGACTTCTGAATGCGCTGGTGGTACGGAAATCGCCTGTATATATCCCCGCAAGTGCTGGATTTCGAAGTAAAGGCAATTCATAGAATTGGCTGAAGTTTAAGTCTTGTGCCAACACAGCTGAGCAAGCAAAAAATAATATGAATATTAGTCTTCCTTTCATATAATCTTCTTTAACGAAGCAGCGTAACGTTGCCCTTGAATGTGAAGATGGCACCATTTTCACACTGAACCTCTGCCGAGTAAACAAATACATCAGGATTGATCAAAGTACCATTGATGCGACCATCCCATCCATAGGCAATATCATTCGTTGGAAAGTTAGTGCGTTCAAAAATCAGCTCCCCCCAGCGGTTGAAGATCCGAAAATGTTTTACCACTAAAGAGCCGGCAGACCGGATCCGGAATACTGAATTTGCACCGCCATTTGGAACAAATGCGTTGGGGATATAAACCAACGAACGTTCACATAACGCTGTTATGTGTATATCGTCTCGTCCCACACATCCATTATTATTTCTAACCGCAAGTTGATACGTGATACTGGAAAGAACAGTGGCAGTAGGGCTTGGACAGTTACTGCAACTCAGATTTTGGTTCGGGGTCCAGGTATACTGACTTATCGGACCATTAGTAATGATCGGATTCAATACTTGCTGTGCCGGCGGCAGCAATTGCAGGTCGGGACCCAAATTGACAATCGGGTTCGGATGAACGATCACATCAATAGAATCCGGCTCTGATACACATCCATTGGCTTGAGCCACCACTTTGTAGCGACCCGTTCGATTGATCGTAGCATTCACGATCTGCGGATTGGACAGTGAACTCGTGTACCCGTTGGGGCCCGTCCATTCATACGTAACGTTCGGTGTGAGTGAAACGGCATTTAATTGCAACGTTGCCCCTTCGCAAATGGGACTATTACTAGAAGCATCGGGCGTAGCCGGCACATCGGGATTTACGAGATTAAATGGTCCAGCCACCACATTGGAGCGACAACCATTCAAGATGACCCAGATATCGCGGTATATACCACCTACCAGATTATTGATGAAAATATTGCCTGATGTATTGCTATTCACGCTCGTATTGACCACTACAGAATTGACAATATAGTGGACTTGATAGCTCGTATTCGGGAATAACCCAGTGATTGTCATTGCACCGTTGTTGGAATTACACGTTGAGGGTGCCATGGCACTGACCGCAATCTGCGGAATAGGCTTGACAACCACTTCAATCTGGGTGCGTGGGCTCTCGCAGGCAGGTATGGTTGGACTGATCTGAGTTACGTAGTAAATGGTTGTACCCACTGTAGCGGTGCTAGGGGTCGGTGCGTTGGGCGTTCCAGGTGCTGGATAGGTTGGGGGCAAATACCAATTCAAAATATTGCTACCGGTTGCAATTGCGGATAGTACTGTCGGTGGTTCATTATGACAATACTCTACGCGAGATAACGATACTGGCGCCAACGGCGTAAGGTGCACAACCACATCTTTGGTTACTGGAGGGGCCGGGCAACCAAAGATCGAAGCAATTACCGTGTAAGTCCCGCTATAGGTACTGGGAGCCGCAGGGAAGCTGTGCGAGGCCCCCGTAGTGGCTGTGGCAAAGGCGGGGCCCGTCCAACTGAAAGTTGCCCCAACTGTATTAGATGATGCCTGCAACGTCAACGTATTTCCTGAACAAATGGGAGCATTCGTGGTGATGGTCGTGTTAGCAGGGGCCGCGGGATTGGTTAAGGTAAAGGAGAGAGGGGATGACTTACAACCATTCAATGCGACTGTGATATTAGTGTAGCTACCGGCAGGCAAGGAGGCAAGTACTATAGTACCACTTCCATTTGAAGTAGGCTGGCTTGTAGTAAGCGGTGATCCATTAAAAGAATAGGAAACTGTGTACTGCGTGTTTATGTTCAAGCCATTGATGGTAATGGTTCCATCGGGCGTAATACAATTGGTCGGATTTGTAAAACTGCCAGTAATGACAGGTATCTCAAATACATTTACCACTACCGGTGTACGCGGACTTACACAAGGAGGGCTAGTGGGTGTTGATTGTTCTACGTAATAAGTAGTGGTACCGATCGTAGCGGTACTTGGAATAAGGTTGGGTAAGCCGCCGGGATACCAGGTTAACGTATTTCCTGGGTCTGCTGTTGCCGTTAGTGCAATTGCAACATCATTTTGACAATAAGAGATTGGACTTTGAGCAGTTGGCGCAGTAGGCGTTGCATACACTGTTATTAATTGGTTAACAGGCTGGGCATTACATCCTACCACTGTTGCCACCACGCTGTATATTCCGGATGCTGTAGTGGATGCTGATGATACTGTTTGAATCGCTCCATTCGCCCCGTTTGGAAACGCAGGCCCAGTCCACGCAAACGTCGCACCAGCCGTTAAGGAGGTGGCCGTCAACGTCAAGGTCTGACCAGAACAGATAGGCGCATTCGTAGTGATTGTAACGTTAACGGGGGAAGAAGGATTCAAAAGTGTAAAAGGTCCGATTATATTCGAAGTACAGCCGCTTAGTGATACTGTGATATTAGAATATGTACCTGGCCCCAGGCTAGGAATAGTGATTGCGCCGATGGCCGAAGAAGTGAATGAAGGTGTTTGCTGTTGTCCAAGCGGATTGGTGTACGCAACTTGATAGGTTATATTGTTATCCAACCCACTGATAACGATCGTACCGTCCGGATTCGTACAGTTCGTCGGATTCGTAGACGTGGCCGTAATCGCAGGCGTCGGCTTCACTATAACCTGGAGCTCCGAACGAGAACCCTCACACGCAAGCGGATTGTTGTCCGTCGTCTGACTCACATAATAACTCGTCGTACCCGCATTCGATGTACTCGGCGTCGGTGCCGTCGTACTACTCGTACCTCCCGTAGCAGTCGTATACCACAACAACGTATTACCCGTCGATCCCGTAGCCGTCAACGCAACAGGCGTCTCCCCCTGACAATACGTAACAGGACTACTCACCACAGGCACACCAGGCGTCTGACGGATCACTACACTCACCGATACCGCAGGCGCCGAACAACCATTTACCGATACAATCAAATTATACGTGCCGCCCACAGCTGTCGTCACATTCGCAATCGACGGATTCTGCTGAGTACTCGTAAAACCATTCGGACCACTCCACTGATACGACACCCCAGAAGTACTCGAACTGCCAGATAAATTCAACGTCTGGCCCGTACACAACGGACCATTACTACCCGCCGCATTACCCGTCGGTGACGACGGATTCACCAACGTCACAGACTTCGGATCAGAAGCACAACCATTCAACGTCAACACAATGCTCGTATACGAACCACCAGCCAATCCCGTAAGCAAAATAGATCCCGAAGCACTAGACGTAAGCGTCTGCGAGGGCTGCGCAGAACCATTATACGTATACGTCAACACATACGACGCACTCGCCGCCAAACCCGTAATCTCAATCTTACCATTGGCAGGCACACACGACGTCGGATCCGTAGGCGTAACCGTTATATTCGGCTTCGGCTTCACTATAACCTGGAGCTCCGAACGAGAACCCTCACACGCAAGCGGATTGTTGTCCGTCGTCTGACTCACATAATAACTCGTCGTACCCGCATTCGATGTACTCGGCGTCGGTGCCGTCGTACTACTCGTACCTCCCGTAGCAGTCGTATACCACAACAACGTATTACCCGTCGATCCCGTAGCCGTCAACGCAACAGGCGTCTCCCCCTGACAATACGTAACAGGACTACTCACCACAGGCTTAGGGGGCTTTGGATGAACAAATACCTTGAAATCCTGCACATTTGAACAGCCATTATTTGTAGCAGAGACGGCAAACGTAACGGTTCCAACTACTGATGTGTTGTTGGTCAATACCGTTCCGGGAATGGACGTGCCGGAAGTTTGGCCTGTTATGCCCGTGACACTCCCTGCCGGACTAATTGCTGTTGTCCAGGAAAAATTTGTGCTAGCCATGTCGGATGTAAGGTCAAATGACTGGCTTGTGGATCCAGAACAGAGACGTTGCTCAAGCAAGGTATTGGTGATCTTTGGCTTTTGACGAAGCTCGAATGAATAGGTGGCACTCCCATTGCCACAACTACCATCTACCGTAATCTTTATGGTGTACGTACGATAGGTTTTGAGTTTGATCTTCGGAAACTCAGAGGAAGAGGAGGTGCCACCAACAAACTCCCAATCGGCATTCGGGGTTGATGAACCATTTACTTGCCAGCTGTAAGAGGTGGGGGCGTAATTGCCGGTACTATAGGCCGGTTTTAGTGGTACCACACTAAAATCTAAAACCGTATCGGCAGGACTGAATTTACAAATCGGATTTGTAACTGGGGGAGCAGCCACCGTTGGAGCTCCGTTTACCGTCAATGTTTTTTGTGCAGTGTACGTCCCGCAGCTATTTGTAATACTTTGAGTGATGGTATAAACTCCCGGCGTGTTAAAGGTAACCTGTGGATTTTGACTGGACGAGCTTGTACCGCCAGCATATG
Source organism: uncultured Chitinophaga sp. (assembly GCA_964475505.1). Taxonomy (GTDB): domain Bacteria; phylum Bacteroidota; class Bacteroidia; order Chitinophagales; family Chitinophagaceae; genus JJ008. The sequence goes on along the minus strand of CAYYXC010000009.1, from coordinate 10,930 downwards.
TAAATCCCGTGGAGGGGGTGATCCCCCAAGCATATGCTGGATTTTGACATTGTACTCCAACCAAAATTGAATTGTCAGTAAGTGTAACCGTCTCCCCATTGCAGATGGTGTTGACTTCAACCCCTCCTTTGATGATCTTGAAGTTAGGGCTGGGCACGGGTTCAATGCCGATTGTTTTCTCAATCGAGCTCACCGTCAGACAACCCTCAAGATTTGACACCTCTAAACGCACAATCCAGCAGCCGGCAACATTTACGTCAGAAGCAGGAAAAGTATAATCCAATCGACCCGGCCCTTCGCTTACAATTTCAAAATTAGTCTGGCCTGGTTTCTTTACTTTCCATACTGTATACATATTAGTTTCGCAGGTAGCACCCGTCCCATAACTACCAAAAGTGGAAGTATTAGTAACTGCGAGTGAAGTATTTATACATTTATTTTGAGGAGAGGAAAAATTAGCAATGGGCGGCTTACTGGAATTAACCCATTTAGTAGTACCATTTCCGTTATCAACATAAGTATTACAATTGCCCGTGCCAATGCCCTTGTTTTGTAATTTAATATCAACCTTGAAAAAGTAACCGTTTGCACCATTTTGCGTGGCATCAGGACTCGAGCAAGTTGGTGCCGTAAAAATGTGGCTAAGTGAGGGGGATGAAGTTAGCTGAGCGTGTGTATATGTCTCAGAAGGGGAGCCGTCTCCGTAGGTAATTATATACTTTGACCCTGGATAGTTATTTTTTATGTTGTCCAAGTCAATATTGAACAGAACACTTGAATTAATACAAACGGTTTCCGAACTCGAATTTCCAAGGTTAGTTAAGCCAGTATTAAAGTGAAAGATAAAACTTCGGATAGTTGACTCAGAAGAAATATTTTTCCTTCGTTCGACTTCCAAAACATAGTAGTATGTTGGTCTGCCTGCAGGAAATGTTATCTGATTGCCAGCTACAGCCAAAGGATTGATGGAAGCAGAACCTGATGACATATCCACCAATGTTGCAGTATACGTTTCACTTCCAGAAGAGTTAGCAATAAGAAGCGTTCTGCTAGTAGTAGTTGCCCCGGAAGATTGATTGAGCCAACCCAGGTAAGGTATGTTTTGTGTTGGTGTTGAACAGGTGATTTGAGCGAGAGGAACTCCGCTGAGAGAAATTTCAGGTAGGACAAGAGTAGGATTAGGTGCTCCCACCACTGAAAAAGAATTTGATGTTGCACTTACAGCCCCTGCAGTTGAGGCTCTTACTCGTAGTTTAAATCCAGTACCGACTGGTGTCCCACTAGGTATAATAGCGTTAATGACAGGCGTGAAAAACTCATTTACTGTGGCAATCACGTTAGGCGTAGGAGCAAAATTTCCATTAGCATCCGATAGGTCTAGATAAAAAGCGTTATCAATTGCAAAAAGTCCAGTCGGATTAATATGAATGGAGATCGACCCCCCCGGATAATAGCTTGCTGTATTATTAAATCGAATAATATTAATGGTCTGTGCCGAACTATATGTGTGAGCAATAAATAAAGAGAGAAAGAAAACTATTACTCTGATATTCACACAAATAGGTTTATAAGCAAATTTAATCAAGAGGTATGACACGAGCAGAAATTCAGTAATTTAATATATAACAAATCTGACATGCACCAACATGTATTGAGAAAGAAAGAAATTATTTATCAACAAATAAACGAGAGATAGATTACCTCTATTGGCTTCCATTTTGTATCAATTTTACCCTGCTATGTACCAATCTCACTCCCCGAGTATCATTAACATACCACTATGCGTGGCCGAGATATAGCGGCTGCATGGTTTTCGCATCCAGGCGATGCCAACCGTATATGGCGACACGATCGTTATAGGGGGATTGTTTCAATCGCACAGTTTATACACTGTCGTTTTATACCAGCAATAAGTCTTGTCTGACATTTTCACTGTCCTTCGATAATGAGATGACACTGCCAGAAAGTGGGTGTGCTGCATCGGTCGCATACATCGGCATCAGATCAAGTTTTACACCCACAGTAGAATAGATAGCATCCTCCATTTGTGTAGTGGGCATCTATAGATAAGAACATACCAGCCAACTAAGAAATAGGTGTAATTCAGGGAACAGAAAAAGACGCGATAATCCGTTTTTTAAGGACTACCCAAAAACTCCCATCGCCCATCTCTGCCTGGCAACCTGCGGTAGGTAAACTGGAAGGCGGGTTCCACCCCAAAAGGGGCATTTTAATCCTTTTTTCCCCTAAATTTGCTACCCCAAATGGTGCGGTAGCTCAGTTGGTAGAGCAAAGGACTGAAAATCCTTGTGTCGGCGGTTCGATCCCGCCCCACACCACCACTTCGATGAAAAAAACCCTTGCAAATCAATGATTAGCAAAGGTTTTTTATTTCCCTTCCATTTTATTTACATAGTCCAAGGATCCCAATCTAAGTCTCAGGGGCAATCCGGTTTTCTTTTCAAACTTCCATTCTTGCCTGCAGATATATCCTTGCTTCGAACTGATAAAATCCGGTTTGATAAAAGCAGTTGGCTTTTTTGCTAGATCAGAAAATTTAGTCGGCTTGGATACCAATGGCTTAGACAATAATATTTTCTGTTGCCCAAAACAGTAATTACAACTGGTTAATAATAAGATGAGCAAAAGTCGCACCGACTAATAATTTGCTTATAAAAGTACAATGTTATTGACTGGCACAGAAAAAACGGACCATCAAGTAAATAAGCGCTGCACATACAACATCGATACCGTCCATAAGCGCTAGCAGTTGCCTAAGACATTTATACCGTACCGCTCCTTTAAAATGAACAAATGATGCAACGCGTGCCCAAAAATGATGAAGCCCAGGGCATTTACAGATATAAGTTGATTATTGGCGGAACCCACGCGTTTCAACTGATCGTTTGTAAACGAAGCAAAGAGCAGATTGGTTGATTGTCTAATATGATCCCATTCAAGCGACATGTCTTCCCAATTTCTATGTTCGGCCGTTGCATTTTTTGCATACTCGTTTTCGTCAAACCCCGGAATAGCCTGCATCTCATTTCGGGCAATTGCCAAGGCGCGATAAGCAAAGATTCTTTCTGTATCGATCACATGTTGAAACATTTGCCTGATCGTCCACTTCTCAGGTGCATAGGCATAATTGATTTTTTCAATCGGTATGGCCGACCAACAATCGATCAACTGACGATGATGTTGCCCTACTAAGTCCGAGTACCCCGTAGCGCTTGTGTAGTTGATATACGTTTGATAAAAACTAGCATATTCGTTTGGACTAGGTCTTGGCATTGGTTATTTATGTTTTGGAGCCTCCGGAAATCCTAAAACTAGTTTGAAATATTTATAAAAGGAGGCGGAATGATAGAAGGTTGAAGGATCGATGTCTTGAATTGATCTTCTCGCACTTTATATGCCTCTATGTCAAGGTAGCCTTATTTCCTTCGAGTAAGGGTCTCTGCTATTAAAACTGACCGTAAATCGATCAGACAAAACACGTGAGGCATTCGGATTGAACGTGATGAATAAGCTACTCACCGCAGGACCCCCTAACCCAGATTTCGGTTTTGAATACCCGTAATAATCCAAACTGAAATGCTTACGGATCTTACTAGCCGGTGTAGATGACTTATACGTGCGTCCGGTCGCATGCACCTTAGTCAAGTAATACTGTCCCTTCACCACCGGAACGAAAACAAAAAGACAAATGACAAACACACTATAAAAGCGCATAATGAAATATTTAAATGACCAAATCCCCTAATATGCTAATTCAAGGAAAACTGAATATACCAATAATGCATGATGATCTATTAAATAAATCAAAAGCTCACACCCAACAAATCACCGCAAAAAGTGCAGAAATTGGCGTGTTTTGATCCCTTTGGTAGTGTACGCGCGCAAAATATAAGCGCCAGATTGGATTGTGCTCAAAGAAATTTCGATTTTACCTGTCCTTACCGGTTGCTCCAAAAGAATCTTGCCGCTAAAATTTAAAATTTGAATTTTTTTAACCAGCAGATCAGCTTCTAAAAATTTTACTTCTATGTTTGAGTAAGAGGGATTAGGGCTGATAATTATCTCCTCTGGGTTTTGAACCAATACTCGCCTCACCAAGGAATAATCATATTTACCATCCAGGCTCACTTGCCTTAATCGATAGTAGTTTACACCAGTCGCGGGATCATGATCATAAACCTGATACTTCGTGGGGTGGGGAGTTGATCCATTTGCAGCAATAAGTAAAAGGGAATCCCAATCTCGGCTATTCGACGACCGCTCAATAACAAAATGAGACGCACTTATTTCCTGCTCAGTAGTCCAATTGATTTGAACAGAAATCCCCTCTCGACGAACATTAAAACTACTCAACTTAACTGGAAGTGCAGCGAAATCATCGCGGGTAAACCAGATAGGAGAAGTAATGATCCTTTTTGTACCAATAGTAATGTCCAAATAATAGTAAACGGTGGTGCCACTCAGCTGAGCTGTATTGACGAACTGAAGCGAGCCGCCTACAGCTGAAGTTAGTTGTGTAGCACTTACTCCACTGCCCGGCGTACCACTCATCAGTTTAATTACAGCACTTGCCAATTCTGAGCTGTTGGTTTCATCAGCAATGTTGACATAGATCGTAGGGGCAAATCGCTCCCTGAAATCCGAACCCATCATTCTACCATTGATCTTAAATTCCACCTTTGTATCGTAATCCTGCGTGGCATAAAATCGCATGTTCCTCAAGGCATTTATAATTGAATTTCTGGTCAAGGATGTGGCGATCACAGCTGTACGGGAATAGGTTGTCTTGCCAAAGGTTGTATAATGATTATCGTGATCAATAACGGGACCCACGCGATACCCTAAAGACAACATTTTCCGATAGTATGATAAGAATGCCATTGACGAACCTGGATCACTATAGGAGGTGTTTGTTGAAAATGCGGGCCCGGTCTCCAGTGCCACACCCACTATGGCATCGTCCGCCACTGAACTATACGGCAAACTCGTTAAAGACTGATAATCAGAATTACTGGGGTGCGCTAGAATGGCAAGTGCATTGTTTCCTGAGTAATCATTGATTGTCTTAAAAAGGCCTATGGCACTGGTATAATCGGATTTTGGCACATATACCGAGTACTCGTTGGGGTCCCATCCCAAGAGCTCGTTGAATCCGTCTCCGTAAACAAGCACATGCCCCCCACCACTGATTGTGCCCCACTCCATACCAAATAAGGCAAGAAAATTTGTACTGGTTGCATTAAACTGCGCAGCCTTCGTTATGCCACTAAGATAAGTTGACAGCGCTCCGCCTGCAGCAGCATGGTTATGCTCGGATACGCCAAGAAAATCCATGCCAGTAGCTGTTTTGGCAAAATTGTATGCCTCTGTGGGGGTTGGACAGTTTCCATCTTTGCTGCCATCAGAATAACCAGTATGCGAATGAAAGTTGCCAAAATAATAATAGTAGGAGGTGGAAATGGTTGTTGCATTTCCTTGTAAAGGCGTTGCGTAATATAATGGAGGGTTTGGGGCACCACTGCAATTTGCTACCACAGAGAAAATAAAAAAATAATAGGTAGTTGAGGGGCTTAATCCGAAAGCGGTAAAAGTTGGACTTTCAGTGTAAGTTACCACAACACCATTTCCCAGTGTGGCCCCTTGCGCATATGTCTGCCCATTCACAGGATAAGTAGACAAGCTGCCAGCTGTGGTTCTTATAACCAAGTAACGATCTGCTCCTGCAGCAGCCGTAAATGATCCAATCGCTGAGTTATCGGTAATCGTAAGGTTCAGTGCAGTTGGCGCAGCAGTAGGCGCTGAATTACCGCAAAGTGGATAAGCGGCCGTACTTATACTAGTAGATATATATGAGCTGCTATAGGTGGGGCCACCGGTACAATTCAAAGAGTTCACACTATATATAAATACATAGTATGCGGTAGTCGGGCTAAGTCCAGTTATCACAAAACTGGTACCATTGTTCTTCTGAACTACAGCTCCTCCTAATGCAGACTGGCCCGCGACGTAATCCGTACCGTTTGAGGGGTTGCCCGAAGGTGTACTGCTGGTCGAATACACGATCAAATATTCGTCCACTGAAGAGGCACTTGTAAACGACCCACTGATGGTAGTAGCTGTTGCGCTTAGGCTGATTCCCGTTGCCAAATTTATCGGGGTATTGCAAGATCCTATTCCCGCCTGAGTCGTAGCAGAGCCAGAAAGGGGAGTAGAAATGAGATACAGCGGCCCATTGGCACAGTTGCTGCTGTAGGAAATCACGAAAAAATAGTAAGTGGTAGCAGGATTTAACGCACTAGCCGTAAAAGAAGTAGACGCATTTGACTGAATGACCGTCGCATCACCAATCACATCACCAGACTGGTAGCTCGTGCCATTTGACGGGTTTACCGTTAGGATATTATCTAAGCTGGCAAGTACGAGATAGTTGTCGGCTGCCGGGGAACTTGACGTGAAGCTTCCATTGAGTGAAGAAACACCGATACTGCTGAAGTTGATTGCCGTAGGCTGAGCAGGGGGGGGTGAACAAGCTGTACGGTTAGCCGCTATAGTGAAATTATCTATAGCAAGCCCCTGGCCGTTCGTGCTTCCTCCATTTCCTTTATACTCCCATCGTAAATAATAAGTACTCCCATCCAATATATTCAAGCCAGAAATAGTAAAAGACTTTGAAATGGAACTCGGTGGGTTAAAAATAATGGTGTTGTCTGCATCAGCAGAAAAAGATTGATTACCTGAGCTATAGGCAGTAGTCGGATTTGAACTGCTACCATGATAAAAAAACCAGTCAAAAGCACGAGAACCGCTTCGATATTTCTCGTAGTTCCAACTTAAGGTGATCGATGTTATCGTTTGCCCGGTGTTGTTGGTAAATGCGTAGGTAATACTCCTGGGAGAGGTATAAGATCCACTTGTAATAAAGCCAAGCGCTCTGTCTGTAGCAGTAGCATTTACTCCATTTGCAAAATTGTAGCAGCCTCCGGAAGAATTCTGCGTAAGCATTCCAGTTCCAGATGTGCCTGCAGCAAGGGTGGTAGTAGTTGTTGCAGTTGTCCAGTCCGGTCCTATCCTGAATCCGTTTAGAATCGTTACCGTGCCTGAATTGCCCAGTGAGTTAAAGTCAAACGAATAAACTGTATTTATTTGACCAATACTTTCTTGAGCCCGCAGAGAAAGGGGTAAGAGAAAAATAAGACTCAAAATAATAACCTTCCCAGCACAGACTATATGGTTTCTTAATGGCAAATGGACAAGAATAAAAGCGATTAATTAACAAGCCACAATTGAAAAATGGCTTGGATTGATAGTAACTACAAATTTAGGAAGGGAGTGAATAAAGATAGCTAGAAGAAAACCCCTAGCCTACTCCTACCTCTTTCGAACATATAAATACTCCGCAAAACCCAGGAGATCCCAAAAAATATTGCCCTGAAGCGGTTTGCGAGTGATGAGGCAGTAGGCGATCCGAAAAGGCATCGCAAGAATAAAAAAGAGGTTACGACGCGTTCCGGATTGAAGAACCGTACACTGTTGTTGTACAAAGAGCTGCGTTAATTCCGGAATACTGTAGACCCGAACATGCGTAGGGTCGTCATGGAAGTTCAGCGTCCCTTGCATAGAAGGAAGCTTTTTGCTGCGCGCACCTGGATACTCGACATACATAAAACCATTTTTCTTCAACTTGGGAATCATATTGGCAATGACCTGATCGCCATTTGGTAAATGCTCAATGACATGAACAATCCAAATGGCATCAAAAAAATTATCTGGAATAGAAGCGAAATCAAGCCGGGTCAAATCCATCTCATAAAAACCTGTCATGTACGAAAAATCAGCTTCGCTGTTGTTATAGTCCCTCGACTGGTCCAAGCCATAATACGTACAATTAGGAAAAAAGGTTTTGGTTTTATACGCAGAGTGATTACCCGCTCCTACATCCAACAGCACAAAAGGGCGATCCTGAAATGACTTTTTCAAAAAAAGAAATTTCGAACTTTTCCCTTTGAACATCCGCTTTATTGAATCTGATAAACCAGCCATGATCCTGCTAAAAATAAGGATAGTTAGCAAGTAATTTAGAAGTATCAAGAAACAAAAATCAAACTCTCATTGGATTTATTGGCTAACTCTATACATGGAAGCTGCACTATTGATACGATAAATCCTTTCCCTGAACGACAAACCTCCTTTGATTTCAACCTGAAAAAGTGAAAAGAAAGCAATCACTTCAACTAGGTCCCCTTCTGACGCATCTTCCGCAATTTATTAGCACCAAAACCCAAACCTGCTGCTAATAAAAAGCCAAGACCACCATCTACGGGAACATCTGGATCACCGCCAGGGTCTGTATCCGGAGCTGTAGACTGAGTGAAAATGTCCAAATAATCGCCCGGACCAGAAAGATCAATATTTCCATCCGCCGGTACATTTATGTAACCATCTGAATCGAGCTGCGCAAATAATGCACCTGGCACAGTTGTTAATACCCCAATCAGAAAATATACAATCACCATTTTGCTGCAAAATCGCCCGCGCATATTGTTGGATTTCATTTTATGTTTAATAGTTAAGATCTATTGTCTTATTACTTTTTGAGTGACAACCGCAGCGCCATCAGTAATGTGCAATAGATATAGACCAGCAGCATTGCTCTTCATAGGTATATACTGAATTCCATTTCTCACCGATACAGTATTGATGACCTGACCATGAATATTTTGAATACGAACAACCCCATTGTTGTTTTTTAATCCGGAAATCGATAAAAGGACTCGATCGTTTTGGATTATATTACCCATGACCTTCACCTCAAAAGGCGCATTAATAGGTACGACTGACTGCTGAGATTGATTTTTCGCACCAATGAATAACTTGAAGCGACGATCTCCCTTGCTTAATGCATCTGTGTTGATAACAAACGGATACTCGGTTTGCTTTGAGAGATCTACTACTACATTTTCATATGAATCGCTGAGATAAACAGCACTCCTGTCTTCTAAAATAACATTGCCCAGACTAAGCTTGTAATTGCCAGTCGGCGCATGTATAGCCAATGGAATGGTATCTGGAGTAGCCCGAGCATCAATAGCCAGATGACTGTTGTCAGTTGTAAGCGTATAAAGGTTTATTGTTTCATTGTAAAACTTCTTCAAATCGGTGCGCTCCGTTCCCTGTGGACCCGACTTACCGTCAAACCGAACAAATAACTTATCACCATAATCACCGTTCGATTTGGATAGGAGGAGTTCGATATCCTGAATCGTAGTATCGATAAAACCACGCGCCTCCACGAGGGTTCCGCTTGTATTAATATCTGCCGTAGTTATATTGAAGGGGCTGGAGCTAGCAGGCGTGTAGGCAATTACTCCGAGGACGGGTACGGTGTTGGTGGTATTACTATTGCCGCTAATAGGCTGCCAAGAGCCCGCTTTGGCACGTTGCCCACTCTGTGAAGCGGACTGTGGAACCTGATAAGTGTAGTAGAGCGATGGAACACCACCGGTTAAAGCTTGAGAATTGACTGGGGCTGCATAAGGATTACCCACAATCAGGAAGTTACTCGTACTGGATGCAGCAGGTATCGTAACTGATGATCCATTCAAGGTTCCGGAAACTTTGTATACAAATGGGCTGGGGCCACCGGAATACGTTAATCCCGTAACCTCAGATAAAGCCCCTCTGATAAATAGCGCGTAAGGCACATTAATCTCCGTACTTAGACCCGCATCAGACCAGGCGCCGGTCGAGTTACTGTGTTTTCTTACATCTGCAATCAGACCTGTATTAAGAGAACCAGTTGTTTGAATTTTAATATTATTATTTGTTGCTATGCTACTGAAAGTGGCAGTTGAGTTAAAAGGATTTGCCAAAACTCTCCATCCACGTTGTCCATTTATATTCCGCTGTAAGGTTACAGTTGTTGATGGAAGATTTGCGCTGGAGCCGACCAGCATACCACCGGGTTGAACGGTCACACCAGTAGTGGCAGTCAAGGTTATGTTTGGATCAAAACTGAGGACACCCCCATCTTCAATAGTGACAGAATTTACAGTAATGTTTGAGGTCACTTTAGGTTTATTGGCTTTATTTCCAATAACTACGTCAGTTGTACTAGTAGGAACAGAACCACTACACCAGTTGCTGCCTGTATTAAAATTATTATCGGTTGTACCCTTCCAAATGCCAGCTGTACCGCCAATAGTTATTGTCACTTTATTGGTGTAAGCAACTAAGGAATTGACATCTGTGACTTTAAGCTGATAATATCTAGTCGCGTTTAGGATTCCAGGACTATAACTGGTATTTGTTTCACCAACTATATCGGTAAACGTAAGGTTATCTTTAGACACTTGCCATTGATAGGTATAAGGAGAAGTCCCACCAGAGGGAGTAGTAACCTGAGCAATAGCTGCAGGGGCAGTACCAGAACAAATAGCTTGATCACTTCCTATACTCCCCGGACTTAATGAGACTAGCGTGAAACTATTACCAGATACACTCACTGTGTAGGTGCAGGTGATGGGCGTAGCAGTTCCGGCAGTGTTATTAAATTGAAATCTATAGGTGCCAGATTTTAGATTTGCACTTCCACCGGTTAAATCTGAGTAATAGGTCATATTATTTGACCTAAGATGGGTAAAAAAGAAATTACTTCCAGTGGTTATCCCGCTTGAGGTTTGAACTTGGCCTCCATTGATGAATGCAGCGATGATATTCAAATCCGAAGCACTTGTAAAGGTGAAATTGCCTGATTTTTTGAACTGGTTTGAAGGGCTGGTGAAGGGCAGTATTCCATCAGTGCCGCCATTACCCAAGGATCCACTGGTCAGTGTAGGACATGTAATTTGCCCCGCAGTGTAAGCTTCCCCATATTTCAACCACTTGTGTTTGGAGAAATTTCCTAACTTAA